>DATNQH010000045.1:0-3088 GCA_036704105.1 Leptolyngbyaceae cyanobacterium
TGTTTACCATGACGAGTTCGACCGTTTTTCACCACATCAGAAGACTGACAATTTGGGCAAGCAGGAAGAGCAACAGACATAGCGCCACATTCAATTATCTCCGGTTTTATTTTTTCATCCTTTCCTCTTTAGGGCTACCAAAGTTCGTATAGTGGAAGTATTTATTCACGCTTGGCAATTTCTCTGGCCTACATTGGCGAAGGCTGGCATACCGTCCGCGAGTTGTTCTCCAGAAGAATTGACGCACATGATGATAGAGCTAGTGTTTAAGTAATTATATATTACTATAAAGTATAATTTATTACCTTGTAATTACAATTGTGCGGGCAGCAACATAGTTGACTCAATTTCCTGCCTTAACTTACTAGTTACATAACAATCACTCTTGAGACAATCTACCAACAACTGATTTGCGTCATAATACTGCTTCAGAGCCGTTTTTTCCGGCTCGTTGAACTGCCAGTAATGACCAAGATTGCGCGTTTGAATCATCACTGCTCTTAATTGTTCAATCCAAGCTTTACCGTTAATCAACCACCATTTTTGAAAGATTTGCGCATCTACTGCTGAATCAGGTAGCTCATCTTTGAGTTGTTCTAATCCTGTTTCTAGTTCTGGCTCAACTACGCGAGCGCGAGCAATTGCTCTTGCCAAGACGCGATGAATCGAATGAGCCAGATTATTACTAGTAGTTTCAAATACTCGGTTAAGGGCGAGGGTGCGGTCAAGCGCCAGATCGAGCGCTAGTTGATAGTCAAGTTCACGAGTAAAGTTATGATTGTACGATCGCACTAAATCCAAAGTTCCGCTAGTGTCTAGCATCCTAGCTAAATCCAGATCGAAATAAAATGCCCGCACCTGCACTGATGGTAATGATAAATTCATCGAGCCGGACTTTTGACTGAGCCAATGTAAAAAAGCTTGCAATTGCGGCCTAAAGGCAAGTTGGCGATCAATCTGCTGCTTCATTAACTGCAACAAATAGTCGGCATTACGCAACATCCCCATACTCAATAAAAATACTTCGCGCCAGCGCGGCTGTGTCACTCGTTGCGCCAAATGTTCCAATCTGACCGCCAATACCTGCGGGTCGGAACAGGCAATAATTTCTCTGGCGGTGAAATACTCCTGAAAAGTCAAATGGGAAAACGAGTAAATTCCTCTTGCTCGTTCTACCAATAAGCCGTGCTGAGCTTCGACTGCTTTTAACACTGCTTCACTATCGACTTGCAACGCCTCCGCTTCCAAACTGACGCTGGGAATGTTACGAATGTAATCAGCGATTTGCAGCTCTAGTTCTGGTTGACGGAAGAAGTATTCTCCTCGCTCAAATGTTTGTAAAGCAATTTGACCGAGCAAATCTTCTTTATGCTGGACGGAAAGTTTTTTATAAATTTGCTCCCGTTCGATGTTGCGCTTGGCATCCCATTTGCGCAGCATCACATTCAGGCCTTCTTTATATAACTCGGCTCGGTTGGCTGGAAAGTCGCCTGTTTCTTCAAAACTCAGACACAGTAGGGTAAGTAGTAGCGGATTGGTAGCTAGTTCTTGGATAGGTTTGTGTTGCTGCAATTTGTGGAGGAACTTACGGCTTTGACTGCGATCTTTGCTAACAAACCATTTTGTTACAAATCTAGCTATCTGAGTTTGACTAAAATCAGCAACTTCGACTTCGGTAAATTCTTCAAACGTATATTCCCTAGTAGCAAGGCGACAGCTAATAACGAAATTATTCAAGTGATATTTGGCGGTGAAGTGCCGTACTTCTTGCAACACGCGATAAGAATCACTTTCTTTGACTTCATCTAGACCGTCGAATAAGATTAAAGCTCTGCCTTGAAGAAGGATTGGTTCGGCATCAGCTAGGTAGTAGCTATCTAACTTGTTAAATTGTTCGTTAATGTATGTCAGTAAATTTTGAGTGGGTGCTTCAGCGTAGTCTTTAAGCGTGATAAAGATGGGGAGGCGATCGCTTAGTATTTTCCCACTGTCGCATTGTAGGGCAATATGTTTCAAAAATGTAGTTTTGCCCGCACCTGGTTTACCCAATACGATTAGTTTTGGATATTTTTGCACCACTTCTAATCCCTGCAAAGGTTCTTGAGTGGCGCAACCTAATCCAGGGCGGTCAAATTCTGTTGCTACACAGACTTTCAATAGATCTGGTATTTCTAATCTTCTTCGCCCACTGATTTTTTCTAACAGATTAACGCTAGTGTAAATGTCGTTTAACGCTATTGGTTGCGACATATCTAGCACCCGCATACAACCGCATTTTTGTTGTAAGCTGGCACTGCCTGAATAACGCAGTTGTTCTACTAGAGTCGCAATGTTTGTTGGACTTTCCGTAACTACTGGAAAGTCATTCTCAATTTCAAATTCTAGCTCTGCAACTTCTTGCCAAGCTATTTTCAACTTTTGACAAATTTTATGGAAATTTTCTTTAGCTATTGCTTTGCCAGCAAAAAAGTTTTGTACTGTGGCACGTGATAGTTCTAATTCAGCTGCCAAGTCCATTTTGGTAGCAAATATTAGCACCGCTTTGTTAGCTCTAGTGATTCCTTCTGGTGTAGCTCTTAGCGATCGCTTTGCTCTGACTACTATCATGTTGCCTGAAGAAATTCGATTAAGTATTTTTTAGCGTGTTCCCAGTCTTAAAATCAATGTGATTTTCTTTACAACCACATTTCTATGACAAATTAAGTTATCCACTCTTTTAATTTGTTAACTCACAAACAGCAGCAACCTCTATCCGCAATCATATCTTTACTCAAATCCATTTACTGGCATAGTGTTTAACTGTACTGAACACTTTGGTCTTGATCACGTTACCACAGTAGCCGTCTATACATCAATAACCCTTAGAAGAAACCTGTTCATCGCTTTGGTTGCAGGTTTTCTTCTCTTCTACACACCCAATCAAAATTTATGTGATTTTTAAGACTTTATTTCACGTTTATTGTTGACTTTGAGCGAAAAGCTGGAAAACTGAATTATTCAGCGTTTTTTCGGCTTTTGTTACCATAAATTTTGCCCCACATTGAAGTTTACTCTACTTAGTGGGTTTTGCAACTAAGCAGAAAAAAAA
>DATNQH010000046.1:0-2251 GCA_036704105.1 Leptolyngbyaceae cyanobacterium
AAACTTTGCCCTGAGTGAATTAAATCCTCTAGAAGATCGCCTGTTTGAGCATCGTAAACGGCGGTACCGCAGGGAACTTCAATTATAAGATCTTTACCTGCGGCTCCGGTGCAGTTATTTGGCCCGCCGCGACCGCCGTCTTCTGCTTTAAAGTGATGGGCGTATCTGAAATCTAGCAGGGTTTGTAGATTTTCCACCGCTACCAGAATTACTGAACCACCCCTACCCCCATTACCGCCTGCTGGCCCGCCTGCTGGCACATACTTTTCTCGCCGAAAGGCGACCATTCCATCGCCACCTTTCCCGGCTTCAACTTCAATTTCCGCTCGATCAATAAATTGCATATTTTGTCCTTTGTCCTTTGTCTTAGCCTGCGGCAAGTCGCTTGCGCGTCTATGTCCTTCGTCCTTTGTCTAAAGCTAATGACCAATGACAAATGACAAATGACTAATGACTAATGACTACTAACCTAACAATACTGTGACACATCCTCCTTACACTCATCCGCCAGGTAGGACAAGGCGCGGAAGCGTAAACCTACTAGCTGTTCGTAAAGCGGATTGAGTTTACATAGTGGCGGAACGTGAACGATTTTATGACCGAAAAGTTTGACATCCCGCTCAAAAGGACACTGGGAAGGAATCATTTTACACAAAAATCGTGCCAGTTTGGGGTCGTGAATTTCTAGCCCATCCAGCCAATGGCGCACTGGTTGCAGCATATTCACACTGATGTGGTGTGGTGGGGAAGCGCCTAACTTCTGTTGGCTTTGTGGGCGATCGCATATGGTATGACGTAGAGATGCTAATACCTCATTTTTCTGACCGAGGACTTGACAGAATTTTTGTATTATGCTGTCCTCGGAGAGAGAGTAAGTGCCATCAGCGATCGCTACCATCACGGCTGTGCGTAAAAAATTTTCTGCTATCTGCTTGTTTTTCCCCAAGACTGCTGCTAATTCTTCAGCGGTAATTGATTCTAGGCAACTTAAATTAAGTTTGGTACCCAACTCCTTCTGAAGCAGAGTAGCGATCAATTCTTGTTCGTGCTGCTCGAAGTTGCCATCTGCCCAAGCAACGGTGAGCAGTCCCCGCAACCAAACTTCAAGTTGCTCTGTTGTATAAGTTATAACAACACTCGTCATAGAATCACACCTAACAAATTTCCCGCGTCGATCTTAACGCGGGTGTTGGTGCAAGTGGCTGTAAACTAGAAAACCAAATGATTTGCAGCAAGGATACTTGTGTGACTCCACCAGAATTTGGATTATTCCTGATTTCGATTCTAGCTAGTGTTACTGGGCAGTGGCTGTTGAAGGCAGGTGCATTGAAGTTGGGAAAAGTCAATGCTGGCAATTTGATCGGTCATCTGTTGGGGATTGTTACGATTCCAGAATTGCTCATAGGTTTGGCTTGCTATGGCTTGGGGGCGATCGCTTATATTTTGCTATTAACTCGTGTCAAACTCAGCGTTGCAGGCCCGGCAGTCGCGCTTGGATATGTATTTTCACTGCTACTGGGCTATTTTATCTTTAAAGAAGTGGTACCTTTAAGCCGGATAGTCGGGTTGGGGCTGATTGTCTGTGGTGTTGTTTTGGTAATTTGGAAAAGTTAGCGTTTTAAAGTATGAAGTATGAAGTATGAAGTGTGAAGTATGAAACTTTATCTTCAACATTCAGCCTTCAGCGTTCAACCTACCGTTCAAGAACGCTACGCGAACAGCGTTCAACCTTCAGCCTTTAACCTTTTGCCGACTCCTATAAACTTATAGGAATCGCTTTAATACTTCTTGGGTAGCAAGTCCTGTTTGTTGCCAACTGAATTGACTAGATCTAGCGATGCCAAGGCGGGAAAGGTGCGATCGCAATTCTGGATCGCTAGCAATTGCCTGCATCGCTGCCGATATCTCCTGTGTGTTGTAGGGGTTAACCAATATTGCCGCATCGCCCGCTACTTCTGGTAAAGAGGAATTGTTGGAGGTGATGACGGGAGTACCGCAAGCCATTGCTTCTAGGACAGGTATACCAAAGCCTTCCCACAGGCTGGGAAATACCAAGGCGATCGCATTTTTCAGCATCGTCGGTAAATCGCTATAAGGAACGTAATCAAGGAACTTCACCTGCTGTGTTATCCCCAAAAACTCAATCTGAGCTTTGAGTTTAGGGGTGTAGCGACGATCCGGTGTCCCAGCCAGCCACAGTTCATAGTCATGACATCCTGGCATAGCAGCAAAAGCAGCAACAATTCGGGGC
>DATNQH010000047.1:0-11568 GCA_036704105.1 Leptolyngbyaceae cyanobacterium
CTCCGCCTTCCGAATACGGCTTAAGAATACCCATCCGAAAAGTACTGGGATGTACCAGCAAGGAGCCTGTTAAAGTAGGATATTTCTTCGTCAAAGTAAGGGGTTATTTGCTCGATTACCATGACTTATATCACCTTGAAGTTTCCTTTTTAGATAGAATTCAGATAGGAAAACATATGGTTAGTGGAATTCACGGCATTAATTCACTTGTACTGCACGAATTCCTGATTACAGAAGAGTACAATGGAATCTTCGATGAAGTTCGTGTTGCAATGCATGAATGCTTAACTAGACCATCAATATTTAGTTTATTCAAGGCTATATTTTGGTTTTTTTGGTTAATTACACAGGGTATAAACCCAATAAGTGTTATAGTTCGTCACCTTAGATCTATGCAGTCTCGTCAACTTGAGAAAGCTTGGTTAGAGGATATAATTTTTGTTCGCGCACAATAGCCAAGTCAGCGGTGTATAACAAATACTAGCTCCTTGAGTAGCTAAATTCCTCTTTCGTTACCAGATTCAGCTTAGTAATCAGGAATTGAATAACCTTTTTGCTGTATTGTTCTTTCAATTAGGGCGACAAAATACCTTTGTTCCTTTATACTTATGATTAGCAGCAACGCAGGCTAGCCGAGCGCATCAGTTTCTACAGTTGCTTTGATTGAACTCACATCAATACCAAACTTAGAAGATATTGCTTCTATTAGCCGTGTTTCCTCTTTTGAGGTGACACCATCGATTTGAGCTATACGATAACACTGAGCTAATAAAGGGATGGCAAAGTCACTGTTAAGTTGATTTAGCAGTGTATCTAATGGCTGAGGTGATTTGATGTCAGCAGCGATCGCTTTTAACGAATAAGGGCTGATGTTAAGTTGTTTTAACTCTGGTAAAATTTCCTCCCAAGTTTTTTCTGGATGACTTGCCAGAATCATATGCACTAAAATCCGATCCATTACCGTTTGTTGAGCGATCGCTGTTTCTAGATATTTTTCGCTTTGTTGTTGGAGCGTCTGTAATGTTTCTTGAGAAGTTTCTGCATCTGGCGATTTTTGCTTGGCTTCATAAAACCTACAAGCTGCATATCCCAGAGAGTACAACATAGTTGCGTTAGAACTTGCTCCAATTACTGCCCCAGCAAAGGGTATATTTCGCAATAATCCTAAACCTGCTGTCTTTAGTAGCCGACTACCACCTAATCCCAGTCCAAAAATGCCCAACACTTCACCTTTGCGGGCAGGATCTTTTAAATCTAATCCATAAGCAGCAGCAATTTGATGCACCATTTCTGCTTGTAATTGCGTCGTCGCTGCCAAATCCACTGCTAAAAATGCTAAAGCTGCTCCTGGTAAAACACTAGTAGCTAACCCAATTCCCCCAGCACGTTTGGCTTTCTCCACCATAATTCGGTGGGCAATTTGGCTGGGTGATTCGTTTGGATGTTCTTGTTGTAGCTTTCTCACCTCTGCTTCTGCTTTTGCCAAGTCTACGTTACTGGTTGCACCTAGTAACCAACCGAGGTTGAGAAAACGAGCAAGTCTGCGTACTAGCCAATTATTGCCGACATAATTAACTGCTTCCCCTGCCCTTTGTGTAGCTGGGGAAACCCAGTCTTGAATTCGATCGCTAGTTGCTACGGAAATTTGCGCGATCGCTTTTGTAGTGTTTTTAACCCCCTGGGCTAAGGACGACAAAACAGACAGCGCTTTTGCCCCTGAAGAGCCAGTATTTGCAGCTTGCAGTTTCTCTTTTTCTCGTACCATCGGCTTAGCTAGTTGTTGGGATTTGTCGTCCACTACTGAGTAAAACTTGACGATTATATACCAATTACAACAAACAAGCGATCGTTTTAATATCGGCCTAGAGAGACAAATTTGAGATTTATTTAGCGATTTTTGTCTTTTGTTACGCTTGTGTTACCCCTTTCGACATAAAATTTTTAAGATATCGTGACGTTTCCCCAGTTCCTTCCGTCTCGTTACCAGTTCACTCATAATCTCTAAATCACCATGGCTATTGGCTACGTCGCCCTTGTCCTCCATGCCCACTTACCCTTCGTGCGCCACCCCGAAAGTGATTATGTCTTGGAGGAAGAATGGCTTTATGAAGCGATTACGGAAACTTATATTCCTTTACTGCGAGTATTTGAAGGATTAAAACAAGACGGCGTTGACTTCAAAATCACGATGAGCATGACACCCCCGCTAGTGTCAATGCTACGCGATCCACTGCTGCAAGAACGCTACGACGAACACTTAGCTCTTCTGGAAGAACTGGTAAAACTGGAAGCCGAGCATAATGTTAACAACGGTCATATTCGTTACTTAGCCGAACATTATATTAAAGAATTCGCTCAAACCCGTGAATTGTGGGAACGCTACAAAGGCGACTTGGTGACGGCTTTTAAGCAGTTCCAAGATAGTAACAACATCGATATCATCACCTGTGGTGCGACTCACGGCTATCTACCACTGATGAAGATGTATCCCCAGGCAGTCTGGGCGCAAATTCAGGTAGCTTGCGAACACTACGAGCAAAATTTCGGCCGTCCACCAAGAGGAATTTGGTTGCCAGAATGCGCTTATTATGAAGGATTAGAGCGGATGCTAGCCGATGCTGGTTTGCGCTACTTCCTCACCGATGGACATGGGATTCTCTACGCCCGTCCCCGTCCGCGCTTTGGCACTTATGCTCCTATTTTTACAGAGAGTGGTGTTGCTGCCTTTGGTCGAGATCAAGAATCTTCCCAACAGGTATGGTCTTCTGAGGTGGGCTATCCTGGTGCGCCAGAATATCGTGAGTTTTACAAAGATTTAGGCTGGGAAGCAGAATACGAATACATTAAACCTTATATTATGCCCAACGGTCAGCGGAAAAACACGGGCATTAAATATCACAAAATTACTGGTCGCGGTCTGGGATTAGGAGATAAGGCACTTTATGACCCCTACTGGGCGCGGGAAAAGACAGCAGAACACGCTGCCAACTTTATGTATAACCGGGAGCGGCAAGTCGAGCATCTTCATGGTATGATGCATCGCCCACCAGTTATTGTTTCGCCCTACGATGCGGAGTTGTTTGGACATTGGTGGTATGAAGGCCCTTGGTTTATCGATTACTTATTCCGCAAGTCTTGGTATGACCAAGGTACATATCAGATGACTCACTTGTCAGATTATTTACGCGCGAATCCGACTCAACAAGTATGTCGTCCTTCTCAGTCGAGTTGGGGTTACAAGGGGTTTCACGAGTATTGGTTAAATGAGACGAATACGTGGATTTATCCTCATTTACACAAAGCCGCAGAGCGCATGATTGAATTAGGACGAAGAGAACCAGTGGATGAATTGGAGTGGAAGGCGTTGAACCAGGCGGCGAGGGAACTGCTTTTGGCACAATCTTCTGACTGGGCGTTTATTATGCGCACGGGAACGATGGTTCCGTATGCCGTTAGAAGGACGCGATCGCACCTCATGCGGTTCAACAAGTTATATGAAGACATCAACATCGGCAAAATCGATAGCGGTTGGCTAGAAAAAGTCGAGCAAATGGATAACGTCTTCCCCAACATCAACTATCGCGTCTATCGCCCTTTATAAAGGGGTTAGAGAAAACAGTCGGGTGGGCAATGCCCACCTAATCTTTTTCTACTGTCATTCATACAGAAAACAGTAGAAAATATTAGAGCAATGCCACCTAATCTTTTTCTGCTGTCTTTCATCGAAGCTTTTTCTGCTGTCTTTCATGAGGAAAACAGTAAGGTGGGCAATGCCCACCCTACCAATCTGTCATTGATTTGGACGAAATAATAAGTTTACTTCCAAGCCTTGTACGTTCAGTTTTTCCTTTAACTTATAGCCAAAATGTTCGTATATAGGTACATTATTTGGATCGGTAGTTTCCAGCCAAACCCCAGTTGAGGTTGGGTGTGCTTTAGAGAGGGCGTGAACAGCATCCAACAAAGCCCGCCCATACCCTTGTGCTTGAAAATCTGGGTGGACACCAAGAGTTTGTAGGTAATAATAGGGTGCGGCTGGTTTATAAGGTTCCACAGCCATAATAGTTCGGACAAGTCGCCAGATTCGGGGTAATCCTGTTTCCAGAATCAGCGGAATTAGCACCCATGCACTTAATGAGATTCCTGGTTCGTTGACAATTGCCACACCTACAATTTGGTTAGAAGCGATCGCACCCAGAACTGGCTGTCTTTTCTCGGCTTGCATCTTCAAAACTCCATTAAAATATAGACGCAAGCAACGAAGTTTTTTCTCGCCTTCTTTGCCAAAGAAATGTTTAACAGAAACATAATCTTGGAAAGTAGTTGTTAACAGTTCTTTGACTTCTCCATATCTAGAAAAGTCCAAATTGGTAACGCTATAGCCATTGAATTTTGTAGAATTTATCATTATCCCACCTATGACAATTATTTTGCATAAATAATGCAAAGGCAGTGTTCTTGTTAATCATTGGATGGTATCTGGATCAATGTTTAACTCTCTGAGTTTAGCGGCTAATCGTTGCGCTCTTTCCTCAGCTTCTTGTCGTGCCGAGGCTTCTTCCTCATGGCTTAAAAGTTTTTGCCTTGTCGCTGGATCATAAAAACGCATTTCCCCCGATTTAACTTGTACCTCTAGTCCCAATACTTCACTTACTAGCGACACTGTACCATCTGACAAATTATTTGTTGCCACAGGAAAATAATTTCCATCAGCAAGGCGTAAACCCTGAAGTTGGGGATTGAGATAATCTCCTGTAGGGTCATATTGGAAATATTCACCCACTCCTAAAAAAGCGTAAATTCCTTTCTTTGCGCCTTGGTCTTTAGTACGAGTAGTTTTTGAGGTAATTTCTAGAACAAAATCAGGAGTTTTATCTTCTTCTTCCCATGTTTTGTAAGAGCGGCGATCCTTGTTATCTACTCCAAACACCACAAATACATCTGGTGCTACAACTGACTCTGGATTACCCTGTTCGTAGTAAATAAATAAATTGCCTGCGACGTATACATCTGGACGGTTTTGGAAATAAATCCGCAGCACGTTTCGAGCATAAGTCAGGTAACTGTACTGGATATCACCTTCGGCCATTGGCTTACCATCTTCATCTGGATACTCAATCTGGACTGGGATATATTCTACTGAGACTGTCATGGGAAGCACCTCAATAGTGGGACTAAACTCAATTTAAGACAAATAATAAAACGTAGCCCGGCATTGCCGGGCTACAAGACTATCTCTAGCATCAAAGGAAAAATAAGCCATTTTTATGCTTTAGCGTGTTACTCAGATTACCTGGCTGTAGCTTTAGACTGCCGTATATGGATAGTCCGCATAAACGACCATTAAATCGTAGGGACGAGTTAACCAACATCTCTGTTTTCAAGCAAGATATATTTTTAAACCCGCCCGTACAGGTTCTACAAACAGCTACAAAAAAAAGACAGGCATTTTGCCTGTCTTACAAGTAATAATTCGGCTGAGAATTTAAAAATTCATTTCAGCAGCTTGGACTTTTTCCACCTGCTTCTTCTTCAGCACAAGCAGCACTTGAGAAAGCATGATTGCAGCCAAGAAAGCCATCAACCACTGAATTCGTGTGGAGCTTTGCAACACAATTTCGCCATCATCTTGACCAAATCCGCCCACGTTCGGGTTACTGGTTAAAGCATCCCCAACCTGAACTGCTTGTCCTTCAGAAACAATCAATTCTGGTCCCAAGGGAACCTTTTCAACCACTGTTTCACCGGATTCAGTTTGGATGGTCAATTCGTTTTTGGTTAAACCATCTTCTTGTTCAACTTGGGCGATGTTGGTAATTGTGCCAGCAGCAGAAGCGTTGTAAATATTGTTGTTGCTCTTTTCACCAGTGGGGTAAACTTGACCGCGACCCCGGTTTCCACCCACATGAACGGCGTACTTACCAAAGTGAATGTTTTTGTCTGTTGCTGGGTTGGGTGAAAGGACTGGAAAGACAATTTCTTGATATTGTTCGCCTGGTAGCGGCCCGACAATGACGACATTTTCCTGGCCTTCTTTATAGGGTTGGAAATAAAGGTCGCCAACTTTTTCCTTCATTTCCTCAGACATTCTTTCAGGCGGAGCAATTTTGAAGCCTTCTGGCAACATCAATACTGCACCTACCTGAAGCCCACCTTTGGAACCATCTGCAACTACCTGCTGGACGTTGGTGTCGTAGGGAATTTTTACTACTGCCTCAAATACAGTATCGGGTAGCACGGACTGAGGCACTTCCACTTCTGTAGGCTTGGCTGCTAAGTGACAGTTGGCGCAAACAATGCGCCCAGTGGCTTCACGCGGGGTTTCTGGAGCTGTTTCCTGCGCCCAGAAGGGATAGGCAGCCGCAGCTTGGGGAAGGGCTAGATCGCTTGTGAAGAAAAAGGTAATTGTGGCGATCGCTAAAATCGCAGTCTTCACGATCGATTTAGCAATACGAGTAAATCTCGTTGATAACAAAGCTTTTCTCATCTCTTAAGGCAACGATTCAGGTAGCAAAGTCAAATAATACACAACTGTGGATTTCAAATTCTTGTTCTTAGATTCAATCTAAAATCTAAAATCTAAAATCCCTAAGCCCACCAAGGTTCCTCACCTGTACGGAAGTCAGTTTCCGTCCAAGGAGTCAAAGAAATTTTATCGTCTGCTGCTGTGGCGTGAACAAGTGCCAGTGACAAAGGAGCAGGGCCGCGTACCACCTTGCCAGCGTTATTGTATTGGGAGCCATGACAAGGACACATAAACTTGTTCTCAGCGGCATTCCAGGGGACGACACAGCCCAGGTGAGTGCAGATCGCATTTATGCCGTAATTGGCGATTGCCTCGTCGCCTTCGACCACAATATAAGTGGGGTCGCCCTTAAGCCCTTGTACCAAAGCGCGATCGCCTACACTCGGATGGCTTGCTATGAACTTACTCACACTCACGTCGTTGCCTAGCTCATCTTTTGCGGTTACACCACCGCTAGATCCAGCGCTAGAGGGGGGAATAAAGTACTTGACAACTGGATACAATGCTCCCAGTGCCGTTCCTGTTATTGTCCCAAAAGTGAGAAAATTCATAAATTGACGACGGCCCATATTTGGGACATCCATTGATTCAGAAATTTGAGCCATATTTTTTGTTTGTGTGTTTATCTTTGTTAACAACTCTAAGATTCTCTCAGAACCTTGCTTGCCAGCAAAGGTTTAGGGGGCAAGTTTTAAATATGAATCCGTTCAGCCAAACACAAGCTGTCAAATCCGCTTCAACTGCGACCCATCAGCATGATAAAATTCCCCAGCTTAAGGATGTTGCCACCCTTGTTGAAAAAGGAACATTACATTTCTTTATATTGGTATCATACCTGAGTTACGCAGCTTCACCTTGTAACGAAATGTAAAAGGGGATACGGCAAAAAAAAGTTATGACAGGAAAGGATTTACGTCAGCTGTTGCTGAATAAGTGGGGACGCTCATACGATGTCCAGCTGCGACGTACCAAGGATAAGGTGTTTTTGCAAGTGATGTGGAAATACCTCGAACAAGCTTCTTTTCCTCTGGCGGAAGCAGAGTATCAAGCTCATTTAGATCATGTTGCTAGTTATCTGCATGAATTTGGTAAAGTAGCACAGGTGGAAACATTTATTGCTCAAACCCGCGATCGCCCCCGTTTGGGTAAAGCTGTTAGTATCCCCTTAGATTTAGGCGAACGCGCTTCTGAATGGCTGCTGTAATTGTAGGGGCGATCGCCAAAAAGCACAGATCAGAAGGCAATGGAATCTCAAGAGCGCAAACTTGATCGATAAATCGTCTTGAATAAACTACCCTAACCTCATCCATCAGGTAGGTTAGGGTAGTTTATTGTCGTTCCACTCTTAGTCACTCAAGTCGCGCTCGCTCAACTTTGCATTCAGCATTAGCAATGGAAAGACGGCGAATTAGTCCAGAACTATCAGGCTGATGATCGCTTAAATTCCTCCTCTGTTTTAGATTCTCTTTAGCAATCAGTTCTGAGTGTTTTTCCATCACATGATCGATTGGCTTTTTCACACTAATTTCATTGATGAATCGAATGCGAGGCGCTATTCCAGACCAAAGGAAGACGAGGAGTTCTGATTTTTCCTCTGCTTAGACTGATAGAAAAGCGATATATTACATTTTTACTCTTGACCAGGCAATGTAGGACATAGAAGGGTATGACAGCACCAAATAAGTTGCAGCGATGGTTGACATTAGGACTGCCATTCCCTCTAATAGTGTTCAACGGTTGGCTGGTTCTCCAAGTTTTTCAATATTTTCAACCTCTTGTCACCATTTTCGGCTTAGCGGCTTTGTTGGCTTTCATTTTGAATTACCCAGTGCGGTTTCTCCAACAACGCCAAATGCAACGTACTTATGCAGTTATATTGATTTTCCTGCTGGCTGTGGTGATATTGGTTGCTCTTGGCATCACCTTGATTCCAATTTTAGTAGAACAGTTAAGTGAAGGTGCTAAACTGCTACCTGATTGGATTGATGCCGGAACGCAAAAACTTGAAACTTTCAATGATTGGCTGTCAACTCAAAACTTACCGATTAATTTAAGTCATGTGGTGACACAGCTGAGCGATCGCCTCCCAGATGAATTGCAATCTTTGTCAGAAGAACTAGTAAATCTGGTGGTGGAAGCTTTAGATAGTGTGTCTGAAGCAATATTGACAGTAGTACTGTCGTTTTACCTGCTACTAGATGGAGAAAGAATCTGGAATGGTTTATTTAAGCGCTTACCCTCCAGATTTGGGTTGACTTTGCAACAGTCTCTCCAGCAGAATTTCCAAAACTACTTTATCGGTCAAGTTGCCTTAGCTGCATTAGTAGGCTTTGCCATGACAGCAGCGTTTTTAGCCTTAAGAGTGCCATTTGGTTTAATCTTTGGTTTAGGTGTGGGGATTATGACTTTAATTCCCTTTGGTGATGTTTTGAGTTTTAGCTTAGTTGGTTTATTAGTCGCTGCACATGATTTTTGGCTGGGTGCGAAGACTTTAGGTGTAGCTGTGGTAATCGATCAAATTATCGATCAAGCGATCGCCCCCCGGCTATTAGGTAGTTTTACTGGACTCAGCCCAGTTGGAGTTTTAGCCGCTTTAGCTATAGGAACAAAATTCGGCGGACTATTGGGATTACTAACTGGTGTGCCTCTAGCTAGTTGTCTTAAAGATCTTCTCGATCTCTATGCATCTGAACCAGATGACTCATTAAATTCGGTTAAGGTGAGTGCTAAACAAGCTGAAAATTCTTCCACCTGAAGAGATGCGATATATCGCGTCTAAATGCAAACAACAGAGTAAACGATGAATCGCGTCTTTTCACCTATCCAACAATTGCTCATCACTTGGCTTTTGATCCTAGTCACAGGCTGGATTGCGCTCAAAGCTATAAGCTATATGGGCGAATTGCTGAGTATTGTAATTACAGCAGCGCTGATTGCATTTCTGCTTAACTATGCGGTTGCAGGTTTGCGCCCTTTCTTACCCCGCACTATAGCAGCAGGACTCGTTTACTTAATGGCGGGTTTTGTAGTTGTTATAGCTGCCCTGACATTGTTGCCATTGGTATTCAACCAAGCACGGCAGTTAGTAACTAATTTTCCGTCCTTGCTGGACTCAGCACAAGATCAATTGAATACCTTTCAAGCTTGGAGCCTTCAATACAATTTACCGTTTGATATACAGCTATTGGTATCGCTGCTATTTGATCGCCTGCAAACTCAAGCAGAAGCGATCGCTTCTCGGAGTTTAGGCTTAGTAGTAGGCACGTTTAATTGGGTTTTAGACGCAATCTTCATTGTGGTACTTTCCTTCTATATGCTCATCGATGGGGAAAAAGTCTGGGGCATTATAACCAGTATTTTTTCACGCCAGATCCGCGCTGGTTTGACAGCAGCATTAAAACGCAATCTCCAGCGATTCGTCTCTGGACAGTTGTTATTGGGACTATTTATGGCGGTTACTCTTACCGTTGCATTCTGGACTTTGCGAGTGCCGTTTTTTCTCCTATTTGCTGTTTTTATCGGGTTAATGGAGATAATTCCTTTTATCGGCGCAACATTAGGGATAGCCGCAGTAGCCGTAGTTGTAGCGTTTATTGATTGGTGGCTAGCGCTGCAAGTTTTGGCAGTAGCAGTAGCACTACAGCAGGTAAAAGATAATTTAGTCGCTCCCCGGATCATGGGCAACCTCACAGGTTTATCGCCAGTGATTATCTTTGTCTCGCTGCTACTCGGAGCGCAATTAGGCGGATTTTTAGGCGTAATTCTAGCAATACCACTTACAGGAGTAGTAAAAAGTCTGGCAGAAACTGTTCTCGATCCCACTTTGCCACCCCAAACAGGAGAGTTCTTTCACAATCCCTTCGAGCATGACTCTGCTGCTAATGGATCTTCTAGCGGTGAAGCAGTTTCTTTACCTAGCCGCCTCGATTGAAATAAGTCGTAAGTCGTAAGTCGTAAGCCGTAAGTCGTAAAGCGTAGTTAAATTTAAGGTATGTTACGGCGAAAAATCATTTCTTTACAAAGTCTTAATGAAAGCTAATATTTCCCTCATATAGCGCACTCTAGGGAATTTTGGCAGAGTCAAAGCCGATAAATTTATTAAATTAAATCAAAAAGATGGTTGCAAAAATGAGTTTAGTTGTAAAAATAATATTAGAGTGAGTAAAGAAACGTAAACTGAGTTGACAACCCAGTCCTTAGTCTGCCTAGAGGTAAAATATACCTAAGTTAGGTAGACTACTTAATCACCGTACTTATAACATCTGGAGTTCTGTCGTAATGACAATTGCAGTAGGACGCGCGCCAAGTAGTCGCGGCTGGTTCGACGGCGTAGACGACTGGCTAAAACGCGATCGCTTCGTATTCATCGGCTGGTCTGGATTACTATTATTCCCCTGTGCCTACATGGCATTAGGCGGATGGCTGACTGGGACAACATTTGTCACATCTTGGTACACACACGGCATCGCCAGTTCGTACCTAGAAGGAGCAAACTTCCTGACAGTAGCAGTATCAACCCCAGGTAACAGCATGGGGCACTCATTGCTATTCCTGTGGGGACCTGAAGCCAACTGGGACTTCACCCGTTGGTGTCAACTAGGGGGCTTGTGGGCATTCGTCGCCCTACACGGTGCATTTGCCTTAATTGGCTTCTGCCTGAGACAATTAGAAATTGCCAGACTGGTCGGAATTCGGCCCTACAACGCCCTAGCGTTTACAGGACCAATTGCCGTATTCGTCAGCGTCTTCTTAATCTACCCACTAGGACAATCTGGGTGGTTCTTTGCCCCCTCCTTCGGCGTAGCAGCAATATTCAGATTCTTGCTATTCTTCCAAGGCTTCCACAACTGGACACTCAACCCCTTCCACATGATGGGAGTAGCTGGTGTGTTAGGTGGAGCATTGCTGTGCGCGATTCACGGTGCAACTGTTGAAAACACTCTGTTTGAAGACGGCGATGCAGCTAATACCTTCCGCGCCTTCAACCCCACCCAAGCGGAAGAAACTTATTCGATGGTGACAGCGAACCGTTTCTGGTCACA
>DATNQH010000048.1:0-3385 GCA_036704105.1 Leptolyngbyaceae cyanobacterium
ACAAGTTGCAAAAACGAATTTACAGAGCCTCTAGTCGTGGGGAAAGTAAAGCAGTTCGCAGACTCCAGAAAACATTGATGAGGTCTTGGGCGGCTAAATGTCTAGCTGTCCGTCGAGTCTCACAAGACAACCGGGGAAAGAAAACGGCAGGAGTTGATGGGGTAAAATCCCTTACGCCAGTCCAAAGACTTAAACTGGTTAACAAACTGAGATTATCCCAAAAAGCAAAACCTACCAGACGAGTTTGGATACCCAAACCAGGAACGGAGGAAAAGCGACCACTTGGGATTCCAACGATGGATGATAGGGCTAAACAAGCTCTAGCAAAGTTAGCACTTGAGCCAGAATGGGAAGCTCGATTCGAGCCAAATTCCTACGGATTTCGCCCTGGACGCTCATGCCTTGATGCAGTCGAAGCAATATATATTGCAATAAGACAAAAAGCCAAATATGTGCTTGACGCGGATATTGCAAAATGCTTTGACCAAATCAATCATGAAGCACTGTTGGAAAAATTAAATACATTCCCGACCCTACGTCGCCAAATAAAGGCATGGCTCAAATCGGGAGTGATGGACGGAAAAGAGCTATTCCCCACCAAAGAGGGTACGCCACAAGGGGGAGTCATTTCACCCCTATTGGCAAATATAGCACTTCACGGTCTAGAAAACAGGATTAAGCAATTTGCGGAATCTTTACCCGGAGGTAAAAGAATGAACCGCGAAAATCTAAGCCTAATCCGATATGCAGACGATTTCGTAGTACTGCATAAAGACCTAAATACCGTCCTGAGATGTCAGCAGATAATAAATGATTGGCTAAAAGGCATGGGCTTGGAACTGAAGCCAAGTAAAACACGAATATCCCATACCCTTAACAAGTATGAAGGAAACGTTGGGTTTAACTTCCTGGGATATACCATAAAGCAATTTAAGGTAGGAAACTACCGGGCTGCTAAGGATGGTTATGGAAGACCACTTGGATTCAACACACTCTGCAAACCAAGTAATGAAAGTACTCTTCGACATCTCGAAGAAATAGGAAGAATAATAGACTCCCACAAAAACGCGCCTCAAATGGCGCTAATATCCCGGCTTAATCCGGTAATTCGAGGGTGGTCAAACTATTATTCAACTGCGGTGAGTAAAGAAATTTTTGGTAAACTTGACCATCTCACCTATCAGAAACTTAGAGCTTGGGCATCACGTCGCTGCGCCAATAGTAATGACCACGAAATCACCGATAAATACTGGCGAACAGTGGGAAATGATAATTGGTGTTTCAGCACACACGAAGGGATGAAACTAACCAAACACTGTGATACTCCAATAGTGAGACATATCAAGGTGGAGGAAGGAAGAAGTCCATATGACGATGACTGGGTTTACTGGAGTACAAGAATGGGTAAACATCCTGAAATATCAAAAAGGATGTCCAGTCTCCTTAAATTTCAAAAAGGAAGATGTACCCACTGCGGATTGATTTTTAGAGTGGAAGACTTGATAGAGATTGACCACATCCAACCAAAGACAAAAGGAGGAAAAGATAAATGGGACAATCTTCAAGCATTACACCGACATTGCCACGATGAAAAGACTGCCATAGATTTGCAGTCTGGCATCAATCCGGCTGAAACAGAGCCGAGCCTTAACCTTATGAAATGGTAAATGAGGTATGTTTGACAAAACACCAAATCTAGAGGAGCCGTGTGAGGGGAAACTATCATGCACGGTTTTGAAGGAGAGGGGGGCGAAGTGATTCTCCCCTCGACTCTAACGAAGCCAGAAAGTTTGGCATTCATTCTGCGATGCCCTCGCGGCTTGCCAAACAAAAGTGTCCTAATTTATTCTTCGTTCCACCCCGCTTCAAGATCTACCGGGGCATTTCAAAACAAATTCATCAGATTTTTGAGCGCTACACAAATTGTGCCTCGTACTTGCACGTACAGCCATCTCACACTTTTGCCTAGCACAAGTGTTTAGTGTCTTAGCAGCGCCATGACAATCTCGAACAGGATCAGCAATACAACTGTCCATTCTAATGCAGAAGCGCGCTCGGCATCAGCTTCAGCGTGAAGCATACTGTAAGTCTCGCGTATGAGTGCTAGTTTGTGTTCCACCCCAGAACGCCACACATCTACCCGCAGGACATTTAATAAGGAGCTATATAGCCGGTTCCAATACACATCATCAGTTACCTTTAAAGCATTATCAACACGCTCGGTCACTTGGGTAACTTCAGCGACTAAACGTTGAACGTCATGAAGCAGTTGGCTGTAACGGCGTACTAGCGGTAGTTCAAAGCGTTGCTGTTCCCTGGCAATTCGTTGATACATTTGTGGCAACTGTGTATCTAACTCGGCATCATAGGTGCGCATTAGCAGCAGTTGGACATTGGCAAACTCAATTAGAGCCACAGCAGTTGCAGCAGCTAACGGTTCTGGTTCAATCAACAACGCCCCATTCCAACTTAATAATGCCAAATCATTTGGGTAATAGCTCATACTAACAATTAGTCCCATCGCACTGTGGCTAAGGAGCCTTTGTTCTCCCAGTAGAGAAGCTTTAACTAACGGGTGTTCGCTCAGTGCTGCAATATTGTTATTACCACCTGCTAAGCGTTCGACAATAATTACTCTGTAGTCTTCGACAATTGCCGACCGCTGTGGAAGGGTAATTGCCCCCTGTAATATCCGTTCAAGTTCTTCCAGTGCGCTCAAAAAGCGAGGCAACAATACTTCTAACGGGTCTAAAGTATCCCCTAATAAGTCGGCAACAGTAGCCCAGCTAGTTAGTTGTGGTAGAGATACTTCAGCGGCAATTGCTACTGCGCCTAAGTCATATATGCTAGCGCGCAGCGTACCATTGAGTGACATTCCAGGGAGCAATAAGGCGAATGTGCCAAGTTCAACTCTTAGTGGTGGTTGAGCAATCTGAATACTTTCTGATTGTCGTACTCGTGGCGGTATACTTCGATATGCTTTCGTTTCTGCCAAACAACTTTGCGCCAAGTTCAGGTCAATTTCATCACCAATGTCATAAAGCTGATAAATTGTTAATGTACCTGCTTCAATATCTGGCGGTTGGCTGACAACACCTAGGGTTGTATTTGTTAACTCGGCTGAGAAAGTCATGAGTTGTTTGTCAATATGATTTTTCTACTACCCCTATTTAACTATTTACCTAAGAACTGATGCCACAAAGATAGCATTACTGCGTGGAACCACCCAAACTCACATTCCGAACAGTTTTTCGCAATTGTCCCAGAATTGCGAAACTTTTACCGACCGAGCAGTTTTTCGCAATTGTCCCAGAATTGCGAAACTTTTCTACCGACCGGACAGTTGAGCGCAATTGTCCCAGAATTGCGAAACTTTTACCGACCG
>DATNQH010000049.1:0-13815 GCA_036704105.1 Leptolyngbyaceae cyanobacterium
CCAATTTATCGCAATTGTCTACGCCACCCAATTCTCAGCCTGCTGCAACAAAGTCGGATAAACAGCCGCTCAGACCAAGGAGAAATTAGTGAGTACAAAAACACCTTGTTTGCCAATCACTACCCGTGTTGTAGCTGTAGCTCAGAATAAGGGATCGGTAGGCAAGTCAACTATATCCCTGTGCTTGATTGATCTATGGCTGCGTTTGGGATTGCCAATTCAGGTAATTGATGGGGATTCAGACCACAACACCCTGAAATATGCTTATGAGGAAGAACCCTGGGTCGAACGTATTGACCTGTTGGGATCAGATGCACGGCGCAACCTTCTAGATTTCCTGGCTCCGGCATACCAACAGCCACTAGTGTTAATTGATTCGCCAGCTAACTCAAGCTCCAGGTTTTGGGCGCAGTTACAGCTAGATGGAGCGATCGCCAAATCATTGGCAGCTCATGGCAAACGCATCACTTTCTTGGTTCCTATGTCCGGCGACCCAGAGGCGTTGGATAGTCTTCTAGATCTATGGGAGGCTTATGGCACAGAAGTTGATTGGGTGATTGCCAAAAATCCCTCCGCAAAGAATCACAACTTTGCGTTTTACGATGCGTCAGATGAGAGAGCGGCAATTATTGCGGCAGGAGGGATAGAAATTGTGTCTGAGCCATTGGAGAGTGCGGCCGCAGATCGGCTGGCGACTGCAAGGCGAAGTCTGGGGCAGATCCTGAGTCCAAATTCGGAGATTGACATTAATTACAAAGGTTTTATTGAAGCTTGGCGAATCAAACAGGATAGGCAACTGGCTATTGCCGCCAAATATTTGGGCTTACCAGTAGATAAGAATGCGCTCAATGCGACTGGTGGCACTCGTCTGCGTCGGCGCAAGTAGATGAGTAACGGCAACCGCCCCACATTTGACCACACTACAGTGGAGTCGCTCTATCAAACACTTCCAGCAGAAAATCAGGCTCGTTTGAATGAGTTTTCCCGACTGACAGGAGTAAGTTATGGGTCGGTCTATTATCCATATCTGGTCTGCTGCGAATATTATCTATATATATTGACTACCCTGCTTAACTCTTTCCCCAAGGGACAACAGATTGATACTCTGCTATTGTTCCTGAAAAATTACGAGAAAAACATTTCTGCGTTGGGGGAACGGGTAGAAGGGGCAATGTCGTCCGTGATTAGTGCTTCCAACCCGAATGGCTTAGCCCGCTATATAGCATTAGCCTGCACCGTCACTAGTTTATTTGCTTTTGCCTCTGGGGCGGCTTTTACTAGTTGGGCGCGGACGAACACCCAGCTTACGACTATTGCCAATACCTCGGACGAAGCCATGAAGATTTACTATCTAAATCAGGATGCGATTGAGCAGTGCCAAGAGAAATATAAGTCTAAGTCTGGGATAATTAAATGTCCCTTTCGCCTGGTTGTTCCCAGTAAGTGACCGATAGCAATTATTGGCAGCGCTAATGCATCCGTCAGGCACCAGTTACCCCCAGATCTGTTAGCAGTAGGGCTGAAACTATAAAAAACTAGCGTTTCATCCCCCGTGCTAAAAGCGACGGGGTTCTCACGCTAGTTTTTTATAGGGGTAGCTCAACGCTAAAAGTCGTCCATCCATTGCTAGCTGTTGCTTGGATAGTTCCTCTCAATTGCTCTACTAGCTTTTTGACCAATGCTAGTCCTAACCCAGTCCCCCCATGCTGCCAGGGGTCATTGTTAGGAATGCGATAGAACTTATCAAAGATCCGCTCTAGCTCGCTGGCTGGAATTTCCACTCCAGAATTACTCACAATCAACCGCAGCCTATTGGATTCAGCAGCGGCGGTAATCAGGATTTTTTCTCCGGCTGGCGTGTACTTACAGGCATTATGCAGCAGTTCAGTTAGAATTCGCTCCAGTTTCGCTTCGTCAACGGTCAACGCTGGCAAGCCAGTAGGAATGTTAATTTCCAGCCTTTGTTGCTGAGTGCGGGCCCGTTCGATAAAAGATTCAACTACAAGGGAAATCCAAGCAGGCAATGCAATCGTTTTGAAGAGCAAGGGTTCAGTTCCGGCATCAAGGCGGGACAAATCTAGCAAGTCATTGATCAAGCCAATCTCGCGTTGACATTCCTGACGCAAAATCTGCAAGTATTGCGCCACTCGCTGCGGCTTGGTATCGAGTACGCCTGCTTGTTGTAGAGAAATTTCAAGCATAGTCCGTGCCATGTTGATGTTAGTCAGTGGTGTACGTAACTCATGGGAAACTGAATGCATAAAATCCTCTTTGAGGCGGTCGAGTTTTTCCAATTCCTCGACTTGTGCCATAGCTGCCTGATAAAGTTGCGCTTGGCGTAGGGCGATCGCACACTGAGAAGCTACCTGTTGTACCAAACGAATCTGTTCAAGTGTGAAGTACGCTTCTTCGGACTGGAACAGCCATATATCTCCCAACACCCGTTGGTCGTCGATAATTGGACAGGCGAGTATAGTGAAGCGCTTATCAGCTAAACGAATAGGTTCAAGGAAGGGCTGTAGCCAACAAAAATGAACGCACTGATTCTGCAAGAGTTGAGCGTATAGATCTGGCTGTTCCGCCATGTTAACCGCATGACCTAGAGTCGAAGGGAGATCTGAGCAAATGTACTCATAAGCAATGGTGGAAGTTTCCGCTTCCCGGTCATACATAGCAGTGTCACAACCGTAAACTCCTAACCCTAGCGCTAACTCCTGTACCGCTGTTTGTAAGATCTGACTTTCATCCAAACTATCTCGTATATTATCAGTAATGCGTTTGAGCATTGCTTCAAAGTCTAGAGCTTGTTGCAACTGCGTTGTACGCTCAGCTACAAGAGATTCGAGGTTGACGTTGAGTTGCTGTAAAGCCGATTCCGCCATCTTGCGCTCGGTAATATCAACTTCAACGCAAGTTACGACCCAACAATCGGCAGACTCATCGCGATAAGGTACGATGGTATCAGAGATCCAACGCCAAGTTCCATCTCTATGCTGAAATCGGAACTCAACTTTAGTCCGGCGCTCAGCGAAAATGTCCTCAAAGATTTGCGGAATAACAGTTTTGACATCCTCCGGATGAATACGTGATAACCAGAGGGTTTGATTAGCTTTCAATTCTTCTGGTGAATAGCCAAAAATTGCTTCAGTTCCGGTCGAAAAGTACTCATATGTCCAGTCTCGGTTAGTGAAGAGATGAAACCTGGCAATGACAGCCCCAGCACTACTGAGGATGCTACTGAGTTTGGCTTCAGAGTCTTTCAGGATTGCTTCTGCTTGTTTGCGCGACGCGATGTCTTTACTTACAAAGAGAATACAGGCTTGCCCATCAATTTCGATTATCTCTGCTGAGATCTGCAAGGACTTGATTTTACCTGCTTTGGTGCGATAATCAAATTCTACGTGGCGAATGGCTCCTTCCGCCAGCAAACGTTGTATAACTTGAGCGCGTCCTGACAAATTAATCCAAAGCCCTAGGTCAATAGAGGTGGAACCAATCACCTCTTCGTAAGTGTAACCAAAGAAGCTAAGGAAGCTGTCATTCACATCAATGAAACGTCCTTCCGCCAGCGTCGAGATCGCGATAGGGTCAGGGCTAGCACGAAACACTTTAGTGAACTTTTCCCCCGACTCGCGCAACTGCTGGGCCATTTTTTCCAATTCATTCACGGATGTCTTCCCCAATGCGCTGGTCTATTCCACCGTTAGCTGTGGCAAGAGATGCGTTACTGATACTGTTGGCATCGTGAAACGCTTGTGCTTGGTGGATCAGTTCAGTAATAAAGCGATTTAGAGCTTTTTGGGCAGCTTTATACCCTGGAGCTTGCTTACCTAACTTGAGATCGAACAAAACGCGCTCGTGTAGAGCCTCAAGCTCTGCTAACTGGGGACATTTAACTGTCGCCCGTTCTTTGAGCAAGGTATTTTCTTGATTCAGATGCCGTACTTCCGCCTGTAGTTGCTCTATTTCCTTTTTTAACCGTGTAATACTTGGCGAATCTTCGTCTTGCCATGTATTACTTGGTAGGAGGTGTTCGTTTTTACTAACTGTCTGCTCTAAATAGTCAGCCTTGGTGATACCTAACGAATTTGCGGCGGTACTCAGTGCCTCCCAAGTAGAGTCGGTTAGCCTTAAAGAGCGAACTGAGCGGTATTCATTGTCTTTAAGCGCAAACTTACCCTGAACATCGCGTTTCATCAAGCGTTTTCTTACGTATTACATCTTCAGGTTAGAGCAATTGCTAGGGGACAGTCAACCATGTATTACGTGGCAAGGGATAATTTAGGTGCTACGGGTACAAGGGTGTGCGCTCTCACTTCAAGCTATAGCCAGTGCTGCAAAACGTGAAGTTATGGTCTTAGCATGGAGCTTCCCTTGCAACTATTTATACAGTAGAACATCATTTTTCCGCTACTTTGGCAGCAATTATCGGAGAGATTCTTCTAAATTTGTAAACAAAGTTGGAAGTGATGGTTGTTATTTCAATACTCTCGGTTAAAAAGGAAAAGGGTTAAAGGATTTAAGCTGCGGCTTTTGTTTATTCTTAACCCTTTCTAGCCCTATTGAAGGTTAGTATTGCTTATCCGAAAGTTTTGGGTTGTTGTTCTAGCTAGCCGAATGGATAACTACACTTTCAGTATTACAAACCGCTTGTTGATGAACGAACGTCCTTGGTGCGAGAGCAACTATAGAAACTAATATGATCTGCGACACCTATTCGTTGAAGGAATGGATTTTTTCTGAGTTCTACCCCATGAGCACAAGGGTACTTCAGGGGGAACTAACAGCCGAGGACATGGCTTGCATTGTGAATCACCGCGTTCTTACCTCACTCCCTACAATTGATGCACTTAGCACACGAGAAGCCTGGCAGCTTTTAACTTTATTAGGAATCTTAGGCACTTCAGTCGAGCGGCATACTCAACAAGCTGTACGTCGTCGCTTACCTGCTGAAGAAGTTGTACCAGGCAGGGGATTGGCACGGCTTTTCATCAACGGCAAGCAGCCATTTCTTGAGTACTTTCAGGCACTTGCTGATACCCTACACCATCCCCACCGCGATAGCTTTATCACTTATATTGAGATGAATGGTCCTTGTACTGAAGTGCAACATCCTGGGATGCGGCAGCCCATGTATCGCTTGGGCAATCTGTTTGAGGACGGTTCGTTTATAACCTTTACAGGCAAACCTCAAGAGGTGGAGTTCATTACCCTGCTGAAGAAATCTGTGGGTTTGCAGGGGGCAGCAAATCTCCTCATGGAAGAGGCAATGAATCATCCAGAGGGTATACAGGCACGGGAGTCGATTCAAGCGTTTACCGCTGCCGCCACTTTAATGTTTGCCATCCGGGATTTGATAGCTGACTTTATCCGTCGTAGCCCATTTCCCACTGACTTCTTTCTGGATGAGCATCGGCAGTATGCTGTCCGCTGGTATGCGGAGCGAACAGTCAAAGCCTCTAGTGCTGCCAATGATGATTCATCCCTGCTACGGGATCTGCTCCTGTTCACAGAGCTAGTACCACCTCGACAGGGTTTTGGCGGTTTTCGCTCCCATGTCCGGGACACCTATCATGTTTTGCTTCCCGATGCAGTAGCTCGTTTGGAGCGAGCGATGAACCGTGAAAGCTTGGAGGTTTGCATCTCAAAGGCGATTCATCTTGATTTAAAAGCATTGTTGACCTTGGATGAAAGTCAGGTTTTTGCACTGATACAGAAACATCCATGGTTGGCGGCGTGCTTAGTGCTGTACCGATCTCAGCATGAAGTTTCAAAAGCCCACTTCTCAACCATTATGAAGTACTTGGTGTGGCCCAAACGGAAGCGCGACAAGCTTGGAGATCACCGAGAGCAGGTCACGGTAGTTTCTAATACTCGTGGTAGTACAGGAATGGAACCAATGGGCATCATGACTTGGCTTGACCAATCGAGATCTCAGCATCCTCTGGCTGTGCTTGGGCATCGCTTGTCGATAGTACAGCTTTGCTCAACGCTTCTTCAGCAGTATGTCTCTCATCCAATTGAAATGCCATTTGAAGAGTTGGTTACCTTTCTACCTGCAAGCATGAGCGATACACTCCGCCCATGTTCACTGGAACCCTGGAGCAATGGTATTGTCAATCTAACCTCGCCTCTAGCCTGAAATCCTCCTCAGATGTAGGAAAAGTATAATATTTTACTCCAACTTACTTGGGGTAGTGTGACGGAAGCTGTCACACTACCCCAGATCCTGCATAAATACCCATAGCTCCCGCCGAAAGACACATTAATTACAGTGGTTATTGTAATCGCAACTCATTTATGAAACGGTCTAGGGCTTTGGCGGCAGCTTTGTATCCCGGCGCTTGAGAGCCTAGTTTTAAATTGGACAGGACGCGATCGCGCACCGCCTCAAGGTTTTTATGCTGCCCCTGCTGTCGCCTGAGAGCGGAAAACTCTGCTCTCAGGCGACGGACTCCCCCATCAGTTCAGTCTCCAGTTCTGTAAGTCGCTGCAATACAGTATCTTGCACTTGATGGGATAGCTGTTCTACCTGTTTTTCTAGCGCGGTGACAGTTTCGCTTACCTGCTTATGCCTCACAATGTCTTGCACTGTAATTTCAGTCAAAGTAGGTTGCTGACTTTTGGCGACGGTTAGCCCTAGCTCTAGGAGTTCAACGATCGCTTCTGAGCGGTTGCCTTTGGTCTTGGCAGTCGCAAAAGAAAGAACCGAGTTGAATATTTCATTGGGGATTCTGAGTGTTACCGATTCCGACTTGCTGGATGAAGGTGTTTTCGCCATGACTAACACTGCAAGACATTAAATAACACATATACTGTATCATACTGCTAGCGATAGTGTCTGGCAATTTTGTAATACATTTAATAACAGTGCCTTGCAATAGCTAGCTTCTCACTCATAGCCAACCATGAGCCAATCCTCAACCTCTTTTGACAGCCCCTGGAAAGACGCAATAGAGCGCTACTTTGAAGATTTTCTCCGATTCTTTTTCCCACAAGCTCATGGGGAGATTGAGTGGAGTCGGGGGTATGAATTTCTCGACACAGAACTGCAACAAGTCGTGCGGGATGCAGAACTAGGGCGGCGGCTGGTAGATAAGCTGGTGAAGATTTATCGTAGTGGTGGGGAAGAAGCTTGGGTACTGGTGCATATAGAAGTGCAGAGTCAGCCGTCAAGCGACTTTGCTGAGCGGATGTACGTGTACAATTACCGCATTTACGATCGTTACAAGCGAACAGTAGTATCTCTGGCGGTGCTGGGTGACGAGCGAAGAAGCTTTCGACCCAATGAGTTTGGCATTGAGCTATGGGGTTGTCTTGTGAGTTTCAAGTTTCCCATAGTGAAATTGCTAGACTACAAACAACAGTGGTCAGCGTTAGAAGCCAGCTCTAACCCCTTTGCTACGGTGGTCATGGCGCATTTGAAGGCGCAAGAAACACGCTCCGATGCAATTGGGCGTTTTGCGAGTAAGCTGGCTATTACCCGACGGCTGTACG
Organism: Leptolyngbyaceae cyanobacterium; assembly: GCA_036704105.1. GTDB lineage: Bacteria > Cyanobacteriota > Cyanobacteriia > Cyanobacteriales > Chroococcidiopsidaceae > Chroococcidiopsis. Next base: position 7,498 of record DATNQH010000049.1, read on the forward strand.
ATCAGGGCTATTCGCGGGAAGATGTCATCAACCTCTTCGGGTTCATTGACTGGGTGATGAGCTTACCAGAGGAGTTAGAACAAGAGTTTCAGCAGCAAATACAGCAATTAGAGGAGGAGAGGCGTATGCCATACATCACGAGTGTAGAAAGAAGCGGTATTAGACAGGGACTGTTAGAAGGGATATCCCTGGGCTTGAAGCTGAAATTTGGCGATTCTGGCAATAGCTTGTTGCCGGAAATCTCCGACATTCGGGATGTAGAGCAATTGAGAGCGATTTTAAAAAGGCTAGAAACAGCTGACACACTCGATGAGCTACGTGAAATAATTCAGCACTCAACAAAAGAGTGAAGTCAGATCCACTGGGGTGCGCGTGTGGGCGTGTGGGCATGGTTTAATTCACTTATGAAAAAACACGATTGGATTTAGCATGATGGTAGGACAAATCAAACACATCTACCATCTTTTTCTCTCCTAAATTTATATTTCGGACAAGTCTAGAGAAGACCATTGCAGCAAGACAGCAGGACTTAGCTACTAAAGAGCGACAACTCCAAGCGCAACTGAGGCAGGGAGGGTTGAGTTTATGAAGCTTATATTAAGGGATCTGCCTCAGAGAGCATTTATTCTATAAATCCCAGCAGACGGTCGGAATGAGCATCATGCACGGGGCAGGCTGGGGAAAGCCTAGCTGGCGGTAAGATTGAAGGATAATCGCCCCAGCCTGAGAAACGCGTTGCTCATCCGACTTTAATTGGGCTAATGAGGCATTGCACCGAGATGTTTGTCAAAACCTGCAAGATGCCTTCACTCATGCTTGATTTTTCGTTGTCAATGACGGCTTTTTTGACTCTTATGTAACAACTTTTCAAACCAAAACAGCATAAGAGTTTTCAGACTATCTTGCCGGAAATTACACGCATTTCGGGTCAATGCAGGATAGGCTCAATAGTAATAGCTGCTTTAAGCTATCAAGATTTCCTAAATAAGCAATTAACTTTGCAGAAAATGGTAATGCGCTCTCTGAATTTTCTAGGTCTAATAGTATCTAACGCCTGATTGACTGACAAAAGTCCAATTGGTACTGCAAAAACAAGCGAGTTCTGAGAAATTCGGGTTCAAGAGCTATTTTATTTTTGTAACCCTTGCTTAGGAAAGCTTTCAGCCGTTGCGTAACGGCTCATGACAGGCTCGCTACTTTTACCGCATTTTAGGGTAAAAAACTTTCAAAGTCTCACTATAAAACTTATCTCCAATTTCGTAGTCCGCAGCGCTGCTCTGCGCGGCATGGAGATGCTTTTTAGAGCAAAAATAGCTACACGGCTAGGAAAATACCTTTGAAGGGTATTTTAATTCCTCTCGTGTCACTATCTCAAAACTAAAATTCAAAAGACTTACTGTACAAAGGTTACAGGCTTTGACCTTGTTTGTCAGTCCTAAACCGTGCTACAGATTGGCGACTTTCCATTTTCTTAATCAAATTAGTGCTTACCCAAAAGGTAGTTAAGGATCAATGAATTTAAAAAGAATCTCGGCTTATCTATTGTCTGTATCATTGGTTTCTTCTTCAGTGGTATTTGGGGTTTCAAAAACTGAGGCACAAACTACCACTAATTTGAAAAAATGCATGAATAGTCTTATGTATGAAACACGAGATGGTTACGTTCCCTATGGAGAATCAGCACGTAAAAGAACAGAGATAAACTCTAAAACTGCTGCACTCCTTTGTCGAAACTCTAATAAAAGTACTGCTGAGTTAAAAAAATGTATCAAAGAGATGATGTATGAAACACGAGATGGTTACGTTCCCTATGGAGAATCAGCACGTAAAAGAACAGAGATAAGTGCTGAGGCAGCAGCAGAGGCTTGTGTGTAAGCCTTAAAATTTATTGTCAGTAATCTTGTGCGATCGCATTTATCTTCTCCTCGTGGCGATCACACTGTCATTGTCTAGTTGCTCTAACCCGCTTACTGGCACTGGTCTGTAAAAACGTGGCGAGATAAAATAGTACTAAGTTGACCAAATTGTAGCTGTTGTGATTATGGATTGCCCCTAGTGTCATCAGAAGGCGGTCAAGAATGGAAAAGATCGCCGCCAGGATGGTACACCGATCCAAACTTACCGCTGTAAAGCTTGCAGTAAGAGGTTTAATGAATTGAGTGGAACGCCAATGCAAAGGTTAAGAACCCCTGTTGCCACCGTGTCAAAAGCCTTGAAGGGAAGAACAGAAGGATTGGGAGTGCGTGCTACCGCTAGAGTATTTGATGTATCACACTCTACGGTTATACGTTGGGAGCAACGGGTGGCGAGCAAGGCATCCGACTGGTCGCCGTCAACACCAAAAGAGACTGACATTACCGTAGAAGGAGATGAGCTTTACATCCGTGTGAAGCGGAATTTACCCGAATCAAGACTCTCAAGGTTGGACAATTAACTTTCTAGAGAGAAACAGCCGTTACTGGTTAGTAGCTCTAGTCGGAAAGAAGGATAACCAACTGTTTGAGAAAACAACCGATAAAGCTTGGAGTTGTGTGAAAGCAAGTCAATCAATTCGGTGGTTTACAGATGGAGAGCGACGCTACACTAAACAACTGTGGCAAAGTGCCAGTATTTACCTGAAATCAGGGGAATACTCAAGAGCATATGGACACCGTAAAGTCTGGCGTGAGGGGCTAGAGGTGGCAATGAATGTCAAGGGTTCCCAAGGTCATCCACGAGTCGAGTGGGTACTACCAGAACATCCCTACACTGCGATTAGTTCCAAAACAGAAATTCACGCGCTATCATAACGAAGCACATAACAGCGCCTTGCGACGGCGCGGCACGTGCTTATCGGCGGCGGCAGAATCTTTATGCCAAAAAAGTTGAAGGATTGCAACGGAGTCTGACGGTACACAGATTAGTCCACAACTGGGTGAGACCACACTGGGGGCTAGGCAAGAACACAACCCCAGCAACGGCTCTGGAGTTGTACCACCGACCGATAAAGATGGAGGAACTACTGACTTGGCGCAGTTTCTCACCCATCACGTCTTAGCAGACCAGTGCCATTCCTGCTACGTGAAAATTTGCACGTGGGTCTGCCCTCAACCCCAATGCGGCGATGGGAAGCGGGTCTCCCCAAACCCCACCTGAAAAAGTTAGGCACATTACTCTATTTTTGGGCAACACTTTGCTCGACATTTTCAAACGCCAACTTAGTGACACTTCTATGCCAAAAATGTGGCAGAAAGTCGGCAAAACTTGGCAAGCAGAGCGAAGTTTTAGAGATTGTTGATAATTCGATGCAATAGACTGAAAAGTGATGCCGCAAATTGTCCGCAACTTGCCAACAATTTGTCATCAACTTGTCATCAACTCGCCGTAACTTGTCCGCATTTCTGCCATCAGATAAATTTTTTCTTCACCCTAAAATCCGGACTAACTGCCTGAAACTATTGCAAATATTACGTTTCCCGCTTGGCAGATGTTACTAAATGCTTCCAAGTCTAACCAGCCTAATTTCTGCAAAATCTTATTGAGAATTGATGAAAAATCGCTCTCACCTAACACCAGTATTTACTCGTATTTAATGTAGATTTACTTCTAGCTTGGCTGATATTTTTAGCAGAATTGTCGTGAGTTATTGATCAACGGTGATGAGTTGAGCTGCTACCCAACCAACCGCGCCTGATAAGGGGAAACTTACTTTGTACCAATAGTAGCCACCGCTATCTTGACCAGAATCTAGAACTTGAACGCGGACTCCATTAACGCTGTAGCCAATAGCTTTGTTAACTCAATTAAGCTCCGTCTATCAAATGCCAAAACGCCTCTAGAATAATCTCTAAAGGCGTGATGTCTGTTAATTTATAAAGCTTAAATTAGTTATCTTCCGTATATATACAAAGCTTAAGTGGTAGATTCAGCTTTCGGGTAAAAAACGCATGAATCTGGACTGGGATTTTATGAAAAGAGTGTTAACTGAGTTGATCCACGAAGCAATAGTGTAATTGTTAAGCCTCCTGATGGAAGTAGTTTTGCGACTGATTTATTCATGCTTTTATCTTGCCTTGTGTATGATTTTAATGCCCCAGTGCGATCGCGGAAACTGTAGTGTTCAATTTCTCCCAAATCGGTGCGTAACTTTACGCTTTCTTGCTCGCACTACAACACAAGGTCAGCTTGGCTCATTCTCTAAAATCTGCAAGATCTTTTCTGCTAACGGCGGCACTCCATTCTGCACTACGTCCCATAAAATTGCTTCACTTACCTTGAAGTAAGTGTGGGACAGAATATCGCGCAAGCCAGCTATCTTCCGCCACTCAACATCTCTGTAGCGTTCTCGCACTTGTTGCGGCACGTTTTTGGCAGCTTCCCCGATGATCTCCAGATTACGAACTACAGCATCAAGAGTCCGCTCGTCAGCTAAGAAATCCTCAAAGCTCATGCCTGCGGTGTAACGGCTTACCTTAGCCGCACTTTTGAGAATATCCTCAAGGTTTAGTCGATAACTACGCAATTAGGATCGCCTCGCTTTCGATAGTGGAACGCAAAGAGGGATGAAGCATTTTCCTCTCAACCAAGTCAACACGCCTGCCTAGACCATCTTCTAAATAGAATTTGAGTTCCATGTATTGGTCAAACGTTGGTGTCCCGTCAAACTCCACTAGGATGTCTACGTCGCTTTGTGGGGATATAGCCGTATCACGGGCAAATGAGCCAAACAATGCCAGTGACTTGACTCCAAATCGGCATGAGTCAACAGCAGCTAAAGTTGACAGCACTTGGTTTTTGTTCATAGCTTACGTAAGGAGGATATGGGAAGTATGGGGGCGAGCATTCCTGACATGAGATAGAGAGCAGAACCAATTAAAACCAGATCGCAGACACAGCATTACGCTTCTGCTCTGGTGACACTTCCAGATAACGCTGCAACGTCCCCAGGTCATTGTGACCGGATATCTCTTGAATCACCCGCAAGGGAATACCGCTACTTGACATCATAGTCAAGGCAGTGCGTCTAAACGAGTGAGTGCTCACCCCCTCCAACCCAACCCGAAAGCTTGCAGACTTTAAAATCTTGTCTGCCATGAACCGAGTCAATGTAAGAGTACGCCCCCGCATCCCTGGAAACAACGCCCCTGGTTTCGCAGGTTGATAGTCAGCAAGCAGTCTCGCCAGGTCTGGGTGGAGATCTACCACGCGGGTTTTCAGCTTGCCTTTGGTGGTAGACTTTCTAAAAGTCAATGTTTCACCTTTGATGTCAGTGGTTTGAAGTGCCAGCGCTTCGGACACTCGACAGCCAGTGAATAAGCAGATGCCAAACAAAGCGCGATCGCGTGGAGTAAGCAACCCTAAAGTAAATAGCCGCCTCAACTCATCTGGGGTGAGAATTTTTCCCTGCCCGTTTCCTGCAACTTTCATTGGACTCATCTTGCACGTATCATTAGATTACACGAAAGAGTAGTTTCGTGGAATAGCAGAGTCAAAGCATTGATTTGTCGTAGTCTGCTTTGACTCTGATCACCCCACTTAAGTCATGCTTATCAATCGCTCCACGACATCATCAGGGTTTCAGCGTTTTTCTAGGATTTTTACTTATGATATCGCCGCTATCACCGATTACAGCTATAATCGACTATCCTTGAAACGAAACTGATAGCAGGGTGAGCTTCTGATGGCAGAATCGCCGATGGTTGGGGCGCGGGTGACCCAGGAATGGCAGCAACTCCTTAGCGCGATAGCTAGAGCAACTGGACGCAAAGAAGCGGAAATTGTGCGCGAAGCTCTAGGTCAGTATCTAGGTAAAAACGATCTAGGTAGCGTCAAGGGAGCTATCTCTTCTCTAGAGTACAGGGTGGCTGATTTGGAGCGTCAGCTGGCTTCTTTAGGAAGGCTGGTAGGTTGAAATGAATTCTCAAAATGTCCCCATTGCTCAGCTAAAAAGTTGGCTTAAAGATTTAAAGCGCATCACGAGCGAGCTGCGCGAACTACCATCGTCGGAAGAACCAACTTTTTATGACAAAAAGATTGACGATGTACTTGCACATCTGCAAGCAGCTAGAGCTGGACTTGTAGAAATAGCCCACGGAATTTCTAATGAGGGAGACTTGTAGGAGCGAGTACAACTAAATAAGACGATTGTTGCACTCAGGCGATAGGTTAGGATCTAGGTAGAGCCGCTCTAGGTAACATCCGCTCCTCGCGCTTCGATGTAGCTGGCGTAGATGGGGGAGGTTTTTGGGTAAGCAACTGTACGCTTTACCAATGTTCGCCACATTCATTTTTGACTTTGTTTAAGAGCGCGTGGTGTAGAAACGTTTGTTGGTAACGGTC
>DATNQH010000050.1:0-5078 GCA_036704105.1 Leptolyngbyaceae cyanobacterium
GAAAATATTCTAGGGGCTTCTGCATTATCCAAACTCTCGTCTGAATCTATAATGTGTAAATCTATTCCTAAAAAATTATCTTCTGCTCTCTTTGATGGGTATATAATATATCCGCATATGGAAGCTAGTAGATGAATATAACCATAACTAAACTCTTCCTTTTTACTATTTTCATCCATCCTTTAAAACTAATAATTATTTCTACTGTAAAGATTAAAAGCTATTGAGAATAAATTGTGTTTTAGCTTAAAATTTCAGCTTAGAGATTGCATCTCGTTTAGCCCGCTCATCCACCGCGATATACCTTTCCAGATTCCGTAAACTGGCATGACCAGAAATTGATTGGATTGTTTTCAGTCCCACACCAACTCGATGCATTGCCGTAATGGTTGAGCGCCGAAAACTATGGGTGCTAACTCCCATCAGTCCAACTCGCTTGCAGGCATCTTGCAGAATATGGCTGGCTGACTGGGGATTTATGTGTCCTCGTCCATGCCGTCCGGGGAATAGGTATTCAGTTTTGGGACAGCCATATGCCAGCAGCAGCTCTGCCAGGTTTACTGTCATGGGTATTTGGCGAGTATCGAGTTTCCCCTTGGTGTTGTACCAGCGGATCGTCAGTTCTTCATGCAGTACACCGGAGGCATAAAATACATCAAAAGAACGCAAAGTGCAAGCTTCATTGATTCTGGCGGTAGTCCATAGACAGACACCAAACAGCGCCCTGTCCCTTGCCGTCGTCAATCCTTGGGCGAACAGTAATTCGATTTCGCTTTGGGTTAAAATTTTAGCCTGACCGAACCGCTGATTTTTCATAGTTCTCAGTCTACATCAACTAATGACACCGAAGTTGATGTAAAGGCGAAAATCCTTGAGTTTTCGTAGGCTGCTTCAGTCGCTTTGACCCAGTTAACTTCTGCTTATACTTCAGCGATCGCCCCAGCGACGACAGAATCAGCGTTTGGAGCATTTTTGATAAAATTTTCTTATGATATCGCCGCTATCACCAATTACAGCTATAATCGACTATCCTTGAAACGAAACTGATAGCAGGGTGAGCGGGGATGGCAGAATCGCCAATGGTTGGGGCGCGGGTGACCCAGGAATGGCAGCAACAAATTAGCGCGATAGCTCTAGCGTCTGGACGGACGGAAGCGGAAGTTGTGCGCGAGGCTCTAGGTCAGTATTTAGGTAAAACCGATCCTCGTAGCATCAAGGGAGCGATCGCCAGCCTTGAAGATCGAGTAGTCAGATTAGAGCAGAAGTTGGCAGGGCTGGGGAGACTGGCTTCTTAATGCTTATTGGACTTAAAATCCACACACTGGTTTGCAGCCGCGACTGTCTCTTAATTGTTTTCTATACTCATGCAAGAAGTTGGCAGTTTCGCATAGTTACGCCAGATGGCGACACAAGAGGCGAGGAAAAGATTTACTACAGTTCGCAGGCAGCAGAAGAGGCTGCTAGAAGTTGGCTCAAAGCTTAAAGGCGACCGTCTCACCCCTCAAACCACTGCGAGCGCAATCTTTTTATTGACACTTCATCATTTCTAAACCTAGCTAGCGCTATTCCAGGCAAGGCTAAAAGGAGGGATTTGCTAGTAAAGCATCTAAAACTAGCTAAATTTAGAAATAAGAATCAAACCCATGAAACTTAAAATCGATAAAATTACTCTAGTTTCATCATTATTTTTTATATGCAATCTTTCTTCGGCTTTTGCTAGCGAGAGGTGGTATTCCGTAGATTTGGCATCATCTCATATCGACTTAGATAGTTTTCGTAAGGTCAGACCAAATATTTATCAATACAAGGAACGGCGTAACCTGATGGCAGGGAGTAAATCAGTCGAAGTAAGGTCTGTACAAAGAATCAATTGTGTGGATAGAACAATTGCAGAAGTAAGCACTGTAGTTCAGCTATCTAAAAAAGGACGTTACACAGTAATTGAGTCTTTATGGTCTGATTTTGATAGGGAAGACGATGCTACAAAATATTTAGGATTAGCGGTATGTAATTACATTGCAAAGGTGAAAGGTAACTTTATTCCACTAGAGAAAGATTGGTACAAAAAAGACGAAGACAGTTACTTTCTCCTGCCATAAGCACATTAACGAAAAACCTAATCAGTGCGATCGCCTCACTCAAAAAACCGCAGCCAGCGCACGCTCATTATCTTTCGGGTTGGCCGCCTTCAGGTATCTAAATCTGCTACCAGCCCCAACTTTTGTTGTATTTAGTATCTAGGTAACATCAAGGTAGATTGCCTGATTCAACAATGGGGTAATATTTGCCATCCCTATATTCCCAGCCACGCCCTTCTGGGTCTCGCTTTTGCGTCCACTCAACCAATTCTTCAGCGTTATCGCGTCGGTCGATTAGCCGTCTGGGATTGCAACCCAGCCGCCGTGCTAGCTTGTTCTGGGTCAACCCATCACTAGCACTAGCAGTGGTTTGGGACTGCGGCGATTTAACTTGTTTCTGCCTGAAAGAGTCGCGGTCGATTTTCAGGCGGCGGACTCCCCCATCTGGAGTTCTAAGTCCGAAACTGTATTTTCCACCCGTTCCAACCTCGCTATCAAATCTGTTACCAGCTTGTTATTAGTAGATAGCTTGTTGCTATCATCAACTATCAAGCTTCGGTCAGGAGCGGACAAAAATCTTGTGGCTAGGGTTTCTAAGACTTCCTGCATCGTGAGTCTTTCTTCTCCAATCCAAGCTTTCAATTGCTCCAGCTTGTCCTTGTCCCAGCGGAATATCACTTGTACTCGCTCGCTCATCGTTATCACCTAATAAAATAATTGATAGCTAATATTATCAAATTTTGATAGCAATTAATAACTATAAATAGCAATTTTGATAGCATTTAATAAGGAATTAATAACAATTTTATTATCACTTGATAGCAAATTACAGTACATTTGTACTATGAAGTAACAGACATGGCGATCGCGCCACACGAATATGTTGAAAAAGAAAGATGCTTCGAGGTTGTCTGAGCTTGAAAACGTGATTGAGCAAGGGATTAGAGCGGCGTATGAGACGGGCCGCGCCTTGCACGAAATTAAGTCAGAGCGGCTTTACAAGGAGGTAGGGTTCCCGGCGTTTGAGGCTTACTGCAAACAGAGGTGGGGAATTACGCCGCAGCACGCCAACCGAATGATCGACTACTTTGAAAACGTTAGCCTGACACTTAAAAGTGAACCGAATGGTTCAGTTTTGGACGATTCTGTAATCAATCGCGCCAATTCTAATAAGCCTACCTTATGCAATGTCCCAGAGTACGCACTGCGTCCTGTTTCTGCACTGCGGCGGAAAGATGAAAGCGCTGCCGTTGAAGTTCTAAAGTCAATTGAAGCAATTGTAGAAACTGGTGAAGAGGTTACTGAGGAAGTCGTAAAACAACAGATAAGGCAGGTAGAAGTTATAAGCGATGAAGAATGTTCTCCACCAGAAGATAAACAAAAGCAAAAGCTAATCCATTTCAAGTCGGAATCGTCTGAACACTATACGCCACAAAAGATTATCGATTTAGTTTTGGACTTTTTTGAGGTGGAGCAAATCGACTTAGACCCCTGCTCTAATTCAAAGAAGAATCCAAACTTTCCAGCCAAACGGGTTTTCACCAAGGAAGACGATGGATTGAGCCAAGCATGGATAGCCAATACTCTATTTATGAACCCGCCCTATGGTCGTGAAATAGATGATTGGGTATCGAAATTAGGTAAGGAATACGAAGCTGGGAATGTGAAAGAGGCTCTAGCGCTCGTGCCAGCACGAACAGATACTAAGTGGTTCGACAAGCTACATGGACTTGATGTTTGTTTCGTCAGAGGGCGGCTCACGTTTGTCAACAACCAAGCATCTGCTCCATTCCCATCCGCATTGGTTTACCTGGGGAATCGCTCGGATGATTTTTGCAACCATTTCTCAGCGATTGGAAGCGTTCGACCGAAATCTGTTTCTAAAGATTTTTCAGAATGGTCAGAGGACGAGGAAGATTTGGATAGGGAAGCGCAACCGGAAGGGGGCGAAGGGCAGCCGCGGATTGAAGAATTGCTATTAGAAGATGGACGAAAACTATATATTAGCCATGATCCAGAAAAAATCCCTCGATTCAATCGAACAAACGCAATGATAGGCTGGGCGGGGTGGACTTGGAACCCCATTACTGGATGCTGGCATGGTTGCAAATATTGCTACGCCCGCGACTTGTCCAACCGATTCTACAAAACAAAATTTGAGCCAACCTTTCACCCTGACCGCTTATTAGCACCTGCACATACTAAAGTTCCAAAAGAAGCAGAGACAGACCCTACAGCCCGCAATGTCTTTGTCTGCTCGATGGCTGACCTATTTGGTAAGTGGGTTCCCGACGAGTGGATTCTGCAAGTATTTCAATCTGTGATTGATAACCCGCAATGGAATTTTTTATTTCTAACTAAATTCCCACAGCGACTACAAGAAATTAATGATTTACTTGGTGGCTTCCCTGACAACGCTTGGGTCGGCACTACTGTAGACGAACAACAGCGCGTTAAGGTGGCAGAAAAAGCATTTAGAAATATTCAGGCTAAGGTGAAGTGGCTCTCCTGCGAGCCATTATTGGAACGTTTGACTTTTAATTCTCTGGAAATGTTTGACTGGGTGGTGGTTGGCGGACAATCTGCCAGCAGCCAAACAAAAGCATTTCAACCACCGCTAGAATCGGTTGTGCATTTGCTGAATCAAGCCATAGCTGCCAAATGCAAGGTTTATTGGAAGGACAACTTAGAAACTCCGAAGCAGTGTCCCTGGTAAAACGAGTGTCAGACAAGCGCGATCGCACCATAAGAAAACCCCGACTTTTTGAGCCGGGGGAACATCCCATCAGGTATGTCTCCGCCATATGATGGTTTACTCTTTCAGCGATCGCACTTATACATGACTGCATAAGTTAAGTCTGTTAGACATATAGCTCTATAGGTGAGCCACAGATAACTAACACGCTCCTCACCTATACAAGAAGGAGATTATATGCACACTGATTTTTGGTCAATCTTCACCGCTTTTGCTTTACTAATTGAAATTATCCCAGGCTTAGT
>DATNQH010000051.1:0-30042 GCA_036704105.1 Leptolyngbyaceae cyanobacterium
CAAAACCGGGAAAATGTGGTACGCCATCAGGATCGAGGCTGAGAAAAGCTTTGGTATCTGACCACTTGTATTGCCAACCCGTAAATAGCAAGACAACGCTACCGCGAGGAATTTGACCGTGTTGTTGCTCCCAACTTAGGATGTCGGATAGAGCGATCGCATAATCAGAATTAGCAGCAGCTTGCTTACAAATATTTATTACCACTGCTGGCACAACTAGCGATTCGGCTGCATAAGACTCAATTCCTATACCACCAGGATAAAAACTGATGGGGGCATTCATATGTGTAGCACTGTGTTCGCCCAAACAGAAACGCCGCAGATAATAGCCATCGCTTTCCCTCTGCGCCACAGTCTCAAATTCAACTGGTGGATCGCCTTGCCATTGGGGGATAGTAGGTGCGATCGCATGACTGAGGTGCAGCACGCTTTTAAATCTAATTATCTGCTGAATCTGTTCGCTCATGCAGTTTTTTAACTTCTAATTGCGAGTTTGGGCAAGTTCTATTAGCTTATCTGTGGATATAAGAGATATCCTGTAAACCCGCCCCTACTAATTCCTTATAGCTAGACTTGAATAAGTTTTCTCCATTGGCATGAACGATCCCGCTAATCAACCCCAAGATTCTTGGATTTCTGATCCTGACGAACCGCTGCAAGATATTCAGCCATCAGCTCGGCAAGTCAAGTTTTCCCCGCCGAGTGGAAAAGCTAAGACACCTTTAGTGATGGTGGAGACGGCGTTTCTCGCCAGTACCGCTAGCTTGATTTGGTTTATTAATTTTTACTTCCCCTTGGGGCCGTTATTACGGATATTCTTTCCCATCCCCATCGCCCTACTTTACCTGCGTTGGGGAAACCGTGCTGCTTGGATGGCAGCAACAGTGTCTGGATTACTACTTGCCGTCCTGATGGGGCCAATTCCCGGTCTGCTGTTTGTATTCCCTTATGGTTTTATGGGAGTATTGTTAGGTGTAGTCTGGCATCGTCGAGCGTCTTGGTTTGTTTCGATTAGCTTAGGTACGCTGTTAGGAACGCTTGGTTTCTTTTTTCGGTTTTGGCTGATGTCAATTTGGTTGAGTCGCGATCTGTGGGTGTATACGATCGTTGAGGTGACTGATTTAGCAGAGTGGGCATTTGACAAGCTAGGATTACTACTACAGCCCAACGAATTAATCATCCAGGTGATGGCCATAGTACTAGTTTTAATTAGTAATTTGGTTTACTTATTTGTCGTACACCTGGTAGCTTGGTTGCTGCTGGATCGCCTGGGAAACCCCATTCCTCGCCCTCCTCACTGGGTACAAGTCCTAATGGACTATGAATGATGAATGATGAATGATCAAATAACAGCCTTATTCATGATCTTGCTTTCCTGCTAGGTACAAGTATTAATGAACTACGAATAATGTAAAGACGCAATATATTGCGTCTCTAGACTAAAAATCAAAAATCGGATGATTAATATTTATACCCAGGTAGAACAGGGGCAAAAGTGGTTGCAGCGGTATCGTGGTTGTTCCCCAGTATTTGCTTGCGTTTTAGGATTTACCGCAACTGGTCTAATTCCTGGAATTTCAGCAGCGGGTCGCACTCCCGAAGATCGTCAATATACCGCGATCGCTGATGCTGAATTTTTGTACAATGGTTTTCAACTTCAGCCTCAATGTGCTTTGCCACCACTCCAAGCGGGCGCATCTCCTGTATTGATATCCCGTGCTGTTGTAGAAGCACAGAATATTCCAGTTTATCTATTCAATGCTGGTTTACCTCAGCCGCCAACTGTTCCAGCGATCAATCTGGGTGGAACGCCAGCTAAATGTTTGAGCGGCGGGGAAGCTCTAGAACTGGCAACGGTGAAACATCTCCTAGAACAAGGGCTATTTTGGGGACAGCAAATAGCCGCCAGCATTACTCAAGAATATGTAATTCTAGGCGAATGCGTTGTCGGAGGAACCACAACAGCACTCGCGGTTTTAACTGGTTTGGGTATTGCCGCAGATGGTAAAATTAATAGTAGTCACCCCGTTTGTAACCATGCTCAGAAATGGGAACTAGTCGGGGCTGGTTTGCAACGTGCTGGATGGGAACAGATGCCTGTAAAAGACCCATGCTACTTAGTAGCAGCTGTGGGCGATCCGATGCAAATTGCTGCTGCGGGAATGGCGATCGCTCTGAGTCGCAGCAAAGGCGTTATTTTAGCTGGCGGCACACAAATGCTAGCTGTCTATGCCCTGATGCAAGCTGTTGTAAAAGAATATAACTTGAGTTGGCAACCCGAAGCCGTTGTAGTAGGAACAACCCGCTGGGTTGCCGAAGATCCTACTGGGAAAACGGTTGAATTAGCAGAAATGGTTGGTTATGTGCCGCTATTAGCAACTAAGCTCAGTTTTGCTACCTCTAGATATGCCCAACTCCGAGCTTATGAGCAGGGTTACGTCAAGGAAGGAATGGGAGCCGGAGGCTGTGCGATCGCGGCACATTTATCTTATGGTTGGGAAGAGTCCCAACTCTTACAAACTATAGAAGCTTTACTGAAGAATTATAAATGATGAATTGTGAATGTTTAATTCAGCTTTCAGCCTTTATTCTTCAGCCTTTTAGTGAATTCTCCGAGCCAGCAACTGTTCTTCTAAGGCAGCTATGCGATTGTAAGCTGCGGTTAATTGTGCCGTAAGCCTTCGGATTTGGATTTCTGGCGCTAACTCCTTTTCACCAGTTTGAATATGGCTATCTAGCTCGTTACTATCTACTAGAACATCCTTGTGTTCCATTATTGGTCTGGCAATGCTATAGCTTTGATTCGAGTAGCGCCCAGTACTATCTATCCCCATCTCTTTGTTTGCGCCGATAGGAGTTAAGCGACACTCCGACAAAGCATCAGACACTTTACCGCTCAGTCCATCGACAATTTGGTAAAGTGCATCTAATTTATTGCTCAAGATAGTAACTTGCTGTTGAAGTGGTTCCATTTAATACTTTTAGGCCTGTCTTTGCTTTCTTATATATGCTAAGCAAGAATTAGGCAAAGTTAAAGCTACTTATCAATCATTTAACTTTTTGAAATCTTGCTTTTAAAGCTCAACCTTACTACTTATTTTTCAACAAAATTAAACAGCATATTTAGTAGCAACTATCAGGATTATGTAGATTGCTTAAGCATCTGGCTGATTCTCAGTCAAAAATAGCTTTCAAGCCAAATATGGACTTATTATTTACCAATTAGCGCTTAGCAGTCAGCGTTTATATGAAAGCTAAAAGATGAAACGTTACATCCCTCTAGGCGGTAAAACTCCGCAGTTCAAAACTAAAGTTAAAACATAGCCTCGTTCAACTCCTTCAAAATCCAGGCTTTTAACGTTCCAAGCATGACACGCAACGCTTTAATTAAGAAATTCTTGAGAAATCGGCAGTAACTATACTAATTTATGAAAAGAATAAACCTTCCATGAAGGTTGGATGAAGAGAAAATAACTGTCGATAGATAAATAATAAAAATGCTTAGTTTTCAAGATTTTTTTACTGCTTGTGCCGGAAAGTGGACAACTGAACGGATCTATCATTACGTGCAAAAAGGACAGGTAGAACGTTCTTACACAGAATTTCGCGTGACAACGATCGCACCATCCCAAAAGCAGCAGATATTATCATCTATCTTGAGTGAGAAAAAAGTAGATTTTGACCAAATATCTCAGCAAAAAGTGGAATTACCAGGATTTGCGATCGCCTTTGATACGCGCTCTGAAACTGGGGAAACAGTATCAATGAGTCTACAAGCTTTATTTGTCCCAGATTCTTATGTAGTTGGGGATGGATCGGGATCTGAAATACCCCCACCTTTAGCCGCACAGATAGAACCATCTGGGGAAATAATTAAGGGTTTTTATCTGCGGGATGAAGGTTACTCAGAAGCAGGTGCGATCTTAGGACGATTTACCTATCAACCCACCCGCCAAACGCTGGAAATGACCACATATTATCGGCGCTCCGTCGCAGTGGATCAAATGCGCTTGGTTACACCAGATTTAAGAATACGTACCATTGTTACCTACAAGCGCCCTGAAACAAGGGAGGAATCACCCAGCATAATTGATTTGGTTGGTTTTGGTGTCGAACACAAACAACCAACATAAAAATTCGCAATTCGCACTCTTACGCTGACGCTACACTTCGTGAACGCAATTATACTTGCCTTCAGTCCTTGACGCTAATGGCTAATGAACCAAGTTTAATATAAAGATATGGATAGAAGGTCTTTTTTAATTGGTACAGGGACGCTAGCACTAAGTCAGATACTAGCTGGATGTGGAGGTCAAAACCAAACAGCGTTGAGCATTCAGGTGCTGAAAGGTTCGATTCCCAACCAAGTGCTAAAAGCATTTCGTGCTGCGATTAAACAATCGGCAAAACTAGACATTGCCTCAGTTACACAGTTAAGGACTTTGTTTGAAAATTTGCAATCGTGGCAGCAGAAAGATAAAAAAACAGAGGTAACGCGATCGCCCCTATCCATACCTTTGTTTCAATCCCAGCAGTCCACTAATCCACCTGATCTATTAACAATAGGCGATTACTGGTTAGCTGCGGCAATTGAGCAGAAATTGATTCAACCCCTCGATGCTGCTAAGCTACAACAATGGGGAAATTTGCCTTCAGGGTGGCAAGAGCTAGTGCGACGCAATGATCGCGGTCAATTGGATGCACAAGGACAAGTGTGGGCAGCACCTTACCGTTGGGGTTACACTGTCATTGCCTACAACAAGGACAAATTTCAGTCATTAAATTGGAAACCTAGCGACTGGCGCGATTTGTGGCGAGAAGAATTACGCGATCGCATTTCTTTGCTCTCCCACCCGCGAGAAGTTATCGGTTTGACCTTAAAAACACTGGGCAAATCCTACAACACCGAAAATCTCAGTCAAGTTCCAGACTTGGAACAGCAACTGCGTCGCCTAGACCAACAGGTGAAATTCTACAGTTCAGACACATATATCGAACCGCTGATTTTGGGAGATACCTGGCTAGCGGTAGGCTGGTCAAACGAGCTGCTACCAGTAATGCAACGTTATCGCCACATTGACGTAGTAATTCCCCCTTCTGGTACTGCATTGTGGGCAGACTTATGGGTACACCCGGCCGGGTTAAGTGCAAACCAAGCTTTATACCAACAGTGGATTAATTTTTGTTGGCAACCCCAAGTTGCGCAGCAAATCTCGCTTTTGAGCAAGGCTAACTCACCAATTCCTGTTACGCTCAATCGGGCCAACATTCAAGAGAGATTACGTCCCCTGCTCATCCCAAACGAGCAAATCTTTCAACGTAGTGAATTTTTACTGCCGCTTTCCCCACAAGTACAACAACAGTATCAATCCTTATGGGAAAAAACAGTAACTAGTGGAGCTTAGGAAGGATAAAGGATGAAGTGTCAAGTGGCCAGTGGCGAGTAGCGAGTGGCGAGTGGGTAGGGGCACTCGAAGGTGCGCCCGTACTGGTGAGTGGTGAGTGAGATAATTCTGAACTGCCATTGCCCCTTGTCCCCTTGTCCCCTTGTCCCCTTGTCCCCTTGTCCCCTCAGCCCCCAGCAGCCCCTAGCCCCTCTTTTGATCCGCGTATCCGAGCCTTACCAGAAGCATCTAGCTGGATATTGCACTGACTGGGATTTGTACTAAAGTCACAAGTGTAACTAGCCAAAAGTTCTTTTTGCTCGTTGAAGACTCTGAGGTTGTAGCCGTAATCTCGTGCTGCTATGCCAAAGTGGTTAATAAATTCGTAGCGCTGAATGTAGTCTAGAGCGCTCCAATTTTGTCGATTTACTAAAAGGTCGATACGTGCAGGATTCGTACCTGGCGCAGGATAAGCTAACCAACTATCAACTAAATCACTGCCAAACTGTTCTTTCGCCCACCATAGGCTGGGGACTGTTAACCCTTGTTGGGATATGGTGTTAGATGTAACTACGCGACCATCTACACTAGCACCTGATCGCAGCAAGCTAAGCTCTACGGGAGCTTGAGAAGGTTGTGGGATAGCTAGGGTTTGGGCGCGTGATGCCCCCGTTGGAAACAATGCGATCGCCCCAAAGCTAATACTTAATAGTAGTTGCGATGATTTCATCATCCTTGCCAAACTTGCATTTTTGATTTGTAATTCGACGTTATTAACACAAATTTGATTATTTAGCAAGTCTAGTGCTTGCAACTATAGTTACAATTCACAAACTGGCTGAAGTTGGAGCTTTGGCTCTTTAAGGAGCGAAAAGAGCGATCGCGCACTAAACAGTTAACTTTACACATTTACAAATTATCCCAGAAGTCATGTATTTTCGTATACCTTCATGACTACTGAACTTACTACCTTTAAAAATATTACGGTTCCCCCAAAGTGCGGAAACACAGAAATAACTGTAGCCCTGCAAGGCCGGGCTACTTACTTCCTGGCTCTACTAGCTCTAAGAATCTTACGAGTTTTCCCCCAAAGGATCAGGAACACAGTACCAGAAACCAAAGAGCCTAAAACTAACCTAATAGCATTTTTGTATCGCTCGAAGCTACTATTTGCCAAATTGGTTGCTTGTAATTTAATCACTTGCTCATCTCGTTCAAGTTTTATTAATAGTTGCCTTTTTAGTTCCTCTGGATTATTTTTAATCTCGGATGGTACATTTTGAAGATTAAAATTCTTCAAAAGTTGACTAATTTGTTCAGGTGTATTGGCTTGATTTAGTTGCTGTTTAAAATCTTCAATTTGTGCTATCCTTTGACCAGGCTGCCACTCAATTCGCAAAGTGGAACTGATAGCTAAAGGCATAAGTAAAAAAAACAGCACTGCAACTACAAGACTTGCCCAAGATAAAAATTTAAAAATCCGAAAACTTTGTTCTCCGATTAAAACCAACACTAGCCCTAACAAAGGAACAGGTACGCGCTCAACTAGTTGATTTACTAGCTGCAATTCCCACAAAGGATCTGTAAAGCGCAAGGGAATAAAAAGTCCCAATATATCTAATGCAGACAAAGCCAATAAGCAATAGCCTGTTAAACGAAAAAGAGGGCCAAACCACTCTTGATTATTATCTGATTGTTTCACACTAACAGCACCTTATGAATTATGAATTATGAATGTCTTCGCTATTCGCTTTGTCTCTAAGATTATCCGTAACTTAAAATCACACTTTAGGAAAGCGGGTTTGCCACCATTTGTACCAAGAGAACCATGCTTGTTCTAAAGTACTGTAGGCATCAGGAGAAGACTGATTTAAGGGTATAGATAAATGTGTCCAAAGGCAACGATTATCGCGTAGTTCTTGCCTACCAAGTAGCCAAAGAAGTAGACGTTGGAATTGCAAATCGTAGTGAATGCGGTTGTAGTCAAATTGTGCTGAAGTGAATGTACTACCTCCGCTTGGGTTGATACAAGCATCTAAATACGCTTGCTGTTGATAGACATAAACACCATAAAAACCCAATTTGTGTTGCCGTATTATTGGCATTGGTTGATTCGGCAAAAACTTAACATCTGTATGCATTTCTACCAGTTGCTTAACATCCCCAGCCGTATTAACTTCATATCGCATATCGATTTTCAAGGGAATACCATTTTGCTGATAGCGATAGTGCATTCCAGGTAAAATTAACTTTCCGTATGGCAGTTGTTCTACAATTTGATTTGGTAAAGGTTTACTTGATACAAACTGCCATTGGGGTAGAGGCACTGCTGAAGGAAAAACAAAGGGCGTAGCTGTTCGCTTACCAATAGAGGAGTCAGTAATTGTCCTACCAAAAACAAAAAGCGCGCTGGTAAATGTAATTATTAGTACTGGTAATCGCAGCTTTTTCCAGGGATTCATGAATTTGAAATCTCCCTTGGCTGTTGGCTGTCAATTGCTTGGTTTTGACTGATAAGATAGCAAAATCCACCAAAAAGCAGGGTAGAAATCAGAAAAAATATTTGGGAACCAGTGCCTGTATGCCAATATTTAAACGTTTCTGGATGAGAGTAAGAATACAAAGCAGCCATGATGGCGACGCGCACGCCATTAACTACAAAAGCGATCGCAACTGCAACAAAGGGAACTAATATTTTTTTAGTTAAGTTGGTAGGAAACATGACTAAAAACAACACGGCTAATTTCAACAGCGGAAATATACTTTCCCACCCAGAACAGCCAGCAGCTACCTCTACAATGCCGCTAGGAAGGCTGATATAGACTCCTTCTCGATGGACTTGAAACCCTAAATAAGTCAGAATTAAAGTAGCAAACTTAGCAGTGTAAAGAGATAGTATACTAATTCTATTAATTAATAAGTGTAATGGAGCGTTGAGAGCTAAAACAAGTAGCAGCTCTTGCCAATATTGCGGCAATCTTTTCACTCCAGAAGCTAGCATTGCTAAACCTAATCCAGCAATGAATGGTGTTAGTTCAAAGACGGAATCAAAACTCGTCATTACTAAGCTTCTAATTAGTACAAAAGCAATCAGTAATAAACCTATTAAACTAGAAAGAATATCGCTTTCTAATCTCAAATTATGCCGCTTTTCCCATAACAGAGTTAAGACAGCACCCCAACAAAGAACACTCATGCTTAGCGCGCTCAAGTTTGGATCGCTTTTCCAACTTAAGCTCAAGTGAATGGCAATTAAACCTCCTGCGATCGCTAATAACCAAAAGTGCGTGTTTTTTAGCGGTTTAATTACACTAAGGGAACTAGAGTTCATGATTAAATTATGAATTATGAATTATGAATTATGAATTCTAAATTATTATAAGTAATAAATTTAACATTTAGCATTCAGCATTCAGCATTCAGCATTCATCCCCATAGCCTGCGTCCCCGCGATCCATTCAGGCGATCGTGAGTATCAAATAACAGAGATGGAATATCTAGCTGTTCCGGACAGCGAGGGAGACAGTCACCGCATTGGGTACATTTGTTTGCTTTCATTCCACTGAACCAATGACCTGCATTTTCAAACATCCCGTAACGGTACTGACCATACTCTTTCATCTCGTAGGCAACAGCCAAATTTCGCAGTCGCAAAACTTCAGGAATATTGATTTTCTCTGGACAAGGTAAGCAATCATAGCAAGAGCTACAGCGATCGCCCGCCAAAGCAGTGGCTGCATGAGCCTCTAAACGCTGCAAAACGTCTAATTCTTCCGATGTCAATGCTTCATCCCTATCAGCTACTTTCAGGGGTTCTATCAGTTCAGCAGAGTTGGCTGCTCCCACACTTAGGGTAGTAATCCTCGGATCGCCCAGCAAAAAGCGATAGTTTAACTCAAGGGGTGAAAAGGGATAGCACAAGTCTTGCAGGAGTTGAGGCGGCGTGTAAAGTTGTCCTCCCTTATCAGCGGGTGAAATGATAAACACACCCATATCTTTGGCACGTGCTAGCTCAATTGCCGACTCGTTACGCTGAAAGAAGTAGTAATAATGCAGATTGATAAATTCAAATAAGTCAGTTTCGATCGCTGCTTTAATTACCTCTAGCGGAGCATGAGTAGAGAAACCAACGTGCCGAACTCGACCATCCGCTCTCGCTGCTTTGATCGCTTGCATACAACCGTCAACCCGCTGCACCAAATCCAGATGTTCCCAGGTATTGATACCATGAATTGCTAGACAATCTACGTAATCTAACCCTAATCGCTCTAGCGACTCATCGATATAGCGATGCATTAAATCAGCATCTGACTGGGGAGAGATTTTTGTCGTAATGTAAAGTTGCGATCGCGGCACACTTAGCTCTGTTTTCAGTGCTGCACCGAGATACAATTCACTTTTGCCATAACCTCTGGCAGTTTCTATATGATTAATACCTAGTGCTACAGCTTTTTCTATGGTCTGTTTTGCGTTTTCCGGTGAAGCCAAATATCGCATCGTTCCCAAGGAAAACACTGATAGCAATAAGTTAGTTTTGCCAAACCTTCTGTAACGCATCTTTATTAGTGAGTAGTAAGTAGTAAGCCGTAAGTAGTAGAATCTATTTAATCTCTTATCACTCGCCACTCGCCACTCGTCACTCCTGATTAGACTTCTCCAGGACTGTAGCCGCCTCCCTTGATTAAATCTTCAGGTCGGATGTCAGCGATAAATTCCCGAAAAGCTCGCTGTTCGGCTTCGTCAGCATCTCGATCTACGGGAATTGACGCATCGGCTACTACTTCTTCCATTACCCAAATTGGGCTGTTGGTGCGAAGGGCGATCGCGATCGCATCGCTAGGACGAGCATCAATTTCTTTTCTGACCTCTCCCTGACGTACACTCAAAATTGCGTAAAATGTTCCATCCTGAATTGAGTGAATTATCACTTTTTCCAGGGTTATGTTCCAGGTTTCTAGGATATTAACCATCAAGTCATGGGTCAGAGGTCTTGGCGGTTTCTGATTTTCCAGCGCCCCAATAATTGCTTTTGCTTGGTCTTGATTTATGTATATTGGCAGCGCTCTACGTTCCTTACCGTCTTTCAACAACACGATCGGACTGCGATTAACTGCATCTAAAGCAATGCCAGCAACTCTCATTTCAATCATTTGCGTAGCCTCTAAAATTCTCTAGGCAAAGGGAAGTTAATAAACCAGGTGAGTGATAATGGATACTAAGGGTAAGAATAAACATACTTTATAGTTTCATCGAATTGAGCGCTTCCAAACTGGCAGTGAAGACAAAGTGTCAACTTACTACAGCTATATAGGAAGCCTCTATCCAAGTATGCCCTGATTTTAAGATGATTCGATTAAACTGGCTTTAACAAATTTTGCAGCCCAATCGTTTAAATTAAAGTAAATGCAAGCTTTATAGGCGCAATCAGTAGCTATCTCTGAAGTTTATTTATTTTACCGAGAAAAAACCGTGTTTACAGGATTAGTGCAAGCTTTAGGCAAAATTCACTCATTAGGAAGCTACGATTATCAAATTACTTGTGTTGGTGAAGAAAAAGATTTGATTTTACGGGATCTTGCCATTGGTGACAGTGTGGCAGTAGATGGCGTTTGTTTGACAGTGGTGGAAGTTTTAGCCGCTGGATTTATTGCCGCCGCTTCGCCGGAAACTCTCAGTCGTACTACTTTAGGGCAGCGACAAGCTGACGATGGCTTTGTCAACTTAGAATCTTCGCTGCGGGTTGGTAGTAAGTTGGGAGGACATTTTGTCATGGGACATATAGACGGCGTAGGCT
This sequence comes from Leptolyngbyaceae cyanobacterium, assembly GCA_036704105.1. Classification (GTDB taxonomy): domain Bacteria; phylum Cyanobacteriota; class Cyanobacteriia; order Cyanobacteriales; family Chroococcidiopsidaceae; genus Chroococcidiopsis. The sequence continues at coordinate 11,179 of DATNQH010000051.1, forward strand.
GTATGCAAACAGTGGAACAAACAGCGACTTCTTGGGAAATCGGTTTTACCACAACTACTGCGATCGCCCGATACATCGTCCCCAAGGGTAGCATTGCCATCAATGGCATCAGCTTGACTATAGCAGATTATGAACCAGAGCAGAACTGGTTCAAAGTAGCGGTGATTCCTCATACCTACGCTCAAACCAATCTTTGTTACCTTCGTTCGGGTAGTTTAGTTAACTTGGAAGCAGATATTCTCGGCAAATATGTAGAAAAGTTACTAAATTTCAACCACCGCCAAGCTGCGCCAGAGGAACTAACACCCACATTTTTGGCAGAACACGGGTATTTGTAAAAAAGGCTGAAGGAGGGGGTGTAGTCATAAGTAGTTGGTTTGAGATCTACGCTCAAGCGCGGATAAAAGCAGATAGTTGATGGCTAAGTGTTAAGTACTAGCGTAAGACCAAGCGAGTTACCTATTTATATTTTCATTTCATATATTTGGGTGTTCCCCTTGTTTGGAAATGATATTACTTAAAGCGGGGAAGCGAGGTTCATGGACGAGGTGGGTTGGGTGAGCGGTAATAAATATAAATGCTAATTTTTCCAGTTCGCCACCAGTTATTGCAACCCAACCAGAAATCTTAAGTAATCCGCAGTTGCCTCAACTGAATTTTCCATTAGCAGCAGATGTCCTGCCTTTGGTAATCGGATCGTTTGGCTGACGGGAATACAACGAAGCAGTCGATCCGCTGCTCGAATGTCGTAGATCTTGTCTTCTCTGCCCCAGATAGCAAGGGTTGGAAGCTGAGCCAGTCGCCCCTGACAAAGAATGTCATCGTACAGGTTCACGATGTCCCAAATCTGTTGATAGTGACGGTTACGAGTGATGTAGTCGTTGACTTTCTCTGTTTTAACAGAATCAGGGATGGTGGGAGGCGTGACAAACAGCAGGCTCATTTCCAAGTCAAACTGTTCTTTAGTGGTTGGAATAAAGGGGTTTATGCCGTCAAAGAGCGAATTTCTGACGCTCCAAGCCCAATCAGTTACACCTAAAGGTGAACCGATCAAGGCTAGGCTACGCAACTGTTGAGGGTAACGCTGGCTGTAAAGGGTAGCGATCGCTCCTCCCATCGAACTCCCGGCAATATCAAACGAGCGAATTCCTAATTTATTCGTTAACTGGTGCAGCAGTGCCACCTGGTTCTCCAGGGCATAGTCTCTCGTTGCGAACCCAGTGCTGTTGCCGTAGCCCGGTAAGTCGGGTGCGATCGCTCGATAGCCCGCCTCGGACAACTGACACATCATACTGTTCCACTGCTCTTTACTGGCAAATAGTCCATGCAGCAGTAAAATCGGTTGTCCGGTGCCGACAGAGTTGTAGGACAACGTTCCATTGCTAATCGGGGCGGAATGGGTGGCGATCGCGCAGCCTGAAGCAGACGCTTGCCTATTGACAGCAGCGTCACTCACCAGTCCACATAGCACCAGCATGACGAAGATCAGCCGGAGGATGAGTTTTTTCATGGTTTTGAATTGCTCCATGTACTCTGCTTGACTCAAATCTTGATTTTTGATACCTCCCAAACTTTATTAACCCGGCAATGTAAGTCGCAAAAAAGAATTTAGAATTTTCAGGGGTTTGGCCCTAAAAAATACTAGATCAATTTTTGCCAATTTAATTTAATAAAAGATTCTTTTTTATCTCGCAGTATAATACTTCTAGCCATTGCAATATTGCAAATGGCTAAGGCTGAAATTCCTAAATTTTCATATTTTATTCTCACTCAACTTGGTCTCTTGAAGCATCTACAGCGGGAGCGACCTTTTTGTTTCAGTTTTTTGAGCGGTACTCTACATCCCAACAGGTTTTGACTACACCTTATTCATTACATACATTACTAAGTAGCTTTGCTCGTTTGGAAAGGAAAAACCACATCTGATCTGCGCGATCTTGGAAAATTTTGCTATTTATAAATTTAAAGATAGTAGCTGATGAGAATACAACAGATGAAAATTTTATTATTTCTTAGTGCATTAACTCTTTTTTATCCCGCTCCCCTGCTAGCAGGGGAGCGACCAAGTACAGTCGAACTTCAAATTGAAAAGCAGCAGATAATACAACAGCAGCTTCAGAAGTATCGCCAACACAGTAACAAACAGATGCGTGAGTTTAACTTTTCTCCCCAAGAATCGTTAAGGCAAACTTATACAAATAAAGTGCAATGGCAGAGCATCTTGAACGAAATCGAAGAGAGGCAGAAGCGAATCAAACAGGATAGATTCGATAGAGTACTGGGCTTACCTATTCGTTAAAGCGCTTCTATATAGTTCTACAGTTAAAAGCAAATTTCGATATTGGCGCAGCATTTACTGCAACACTATTTTGTGCTGAAAATCGGCGGTGTTTGGGATAATGCCTTAGCTGGGTTAGAAATGAAACTAGTCCTGGCAATGATTTTATCTCAGTATCAACTTGTCTTAGTAAAGGATAAACCTATTAAACTGCAATTTTGTGGGTTTACTGTTGCTCCTACAAACGGGTTGCGAATGGTGATGACTGGAAAACGATAAAAAAAAGCCAGAGCGGGCGGTGAATTTGGAGGAAAAGACCTTTTAATTTGTCACTGTTAGCTTGAAAAAGACTGCGGCGAGCGTGACAAAAACGTAAAAGTATTGAATCAATGAATTAGTTAAGATTTATGACTTTCAAGACCCACTTTCCTAATGCTTTTTCACCACCGTGATGGCTGCAAAAAATTCAGTACACACGGAACTTGCTCGCCTACATGGATGCTGCTGCACAACATAACGGAGACATTTTTAACGCTCTTGTGATTGGCAATCAAGATATTGTTTTATTCATCAGTAATCCTCAAGCACTTGGGCGCATTTTTACAAGTGACACAAAGCAATTTATTGCACCACCCAACCAACTTACACAGCCGATTGTTGGGGATGACTCTATTTTCACGTTGGCAGGTTCTCGCCATCGTCGGGAACGTAGATTGTTAATGCCTCCTTTTCATAGAGAAAGGATGCAAGCTTATGGACAATTGATTTGTGAAAGAGCTGACAAATCAATGAGTTCATTGTCGATTGTTACTCAATTTTCTGCCCGTCAGTTGGCACAGGATATCTCTTTAGAAGTCATTCTCACAGTCGTTTTTGGTGTCGAGCGAGGAGAACGTTTTGATCGTCTCAAGTCGCTGATTGTTCGTACCGATTCACTTCAATCTCCTTTGATTGGAGGTTTGCTCTTCTTCCCATCTTTGCAAAAGGATTGGGGATTGCGAAGTCCTTGGGGATACTTGCGGCATCTGCAACGACAAATCAGCGAACTGGTATACGCTGAAATTCGCGATCGCCGCAATCAGAATCATGTGCAAGGCTCAGACATCCTGAGTTTACTGATTTGTGCCCGCGATGAAACAGGTACTCCTATGACCGATGCCCAATTGCATGATGAGTCAATCACACTTCTGTTGGCAGGTCAAGAAACAACCGCCAGTGCGATCGCTTGGGCGCTGTATGCAATTCATCGTCATCCACAGGTAAGCAAAAAGTTGCTTGTGGAACTCAATCAGCTGGGAAAGTCTCCAGAACCTACAACTATTGCACAACTGCCCTATCTCACAGCCGTTTGTAATGAAACCCTACGCCTTTTCCCTGTTGCTGTTCTCACCGTTCCAAGAGAGGTTAAAGAACCTGTAGAACTGATGGGTTATCAACTGGAACCTGGAATGAGACTTTATGGCTGTATTTATCTAACTCATCAGCGCTCTGATCTCTACCCTGAACCTAAATTGTTTAACCCAAAACGCTTTCTAGAACGACAGTTCTCTCCTTATGAATTCCTCCCCTTTGGTGGCGGTGCGCGCCGTTGTATTGGGGAAGCATTAGCCTCTTTTGAGATGAAATTAGTTTTAGCGACAATATTTTCAAGTTATCGATTAGCGCTCTGCGATCGCTTTGCTGAATATCCTCAGCGCCGAGGTGTTACTTTTGCTCCTGCTAGAGGGGTGCAGATGGTTCTGGAAGAAAAACTCCCAAGCCGAGTTAAGTCCTCCACGTTGATTTAGTTTTCATTCCTGGATGTGGTTATAAGTAATTGGTGCAAATTTTAATTCTCCTGCTTCTTCTGCGCCTTCTGGTATTCTCGTCGTCATCACCAATAGGTTTTGACCACACTCTGAAGGAGGAAGTATGAACGCGATCACGTTGCCTTTCCCCGTAGGGGTTGCCGAAGGCTAGGCTAGGCTAGGTTGAAGTATGAAGAATAATTTGTAATTCATAATTATTTCTTCTCATCCCTCACCTCTGACCGAACAATTCGCAATTGCAAGAACGCAATTGCGAATTGGTTTGACTCCTCACCCCTTATACTTCATACTGCGTTCTAGGTGCCGCAACGCTTACAAACTTCTAACTTCATACTGCGCTCTGGGTGCCGCAACGCTTACACACTTCATCCTTCACACTTCATACTTCTTCTGCCTAAGCGCCTCTAGCTACTTTAGCCGCTGGTTTAGCATTAGCAGTGCGTAAAGCTTCAACCAACCGAGCAAAAGCATATTCTAATTGAGTGCCTGAGTTGGTAGCTACCCAACCTTGAGCGGTAAGCTGCCTGGTTTCAAAATGGAGGTGGGGGCCAGTAGAGTTACCAGTACTACCAACTCGCCCAATTATAGTTCCCTGCTCAACTTTTTCTCCTGGCTGGACAAAGATTTCCGAAAGATGACCGTATAAACTTTGTAGAGTAGATTTGTTGTGATCGAGAACAACTGTCAAACCGTAACCGCCCATATAGTCTGCAATTTCCACCGTTCCAGGGTAAGCGGCGAGAACTGGTGTTCCAAGGGGCGCACCCAAGTCAGTACCGGAATGGAAGCGATGATTGCCTGTAATTGGATGCACTCGCCAACCAAACACTGAGGTAATCGGAGCAGGAATAGTTAGCGGAAACATAAATTTATTATCCACTTCCGGCTGCCCACTCGGTTGGAAATTGCGGTTGTAACTTAAAACACTATGCTTTGTCTGTGGGTTAGTAGCAACGCGAAAGCCATTAGCACTAACATTGATAGGACCTAGCTGAATTGGTCTGATTCCAGATTTAGCAATAAATTTACTTTTATTTAACCTGCCACTTGTTTGATAACGAGACAGTCGTGCAACACGCATTTGAAGTTTGGCAGATCTGCCGCAAATACTACCAGATAATCCTGTCCGAACAGCGGCTTTACAACCCGTCGCTCTTTCGGAGAGAATAACAGATTTTGGTGCTTCGTAGCCTGTAGTAGCTCCAATTTTATATTCAGTCCGGTCGATATAAATGCCGCTGTTTTCTTGGGCAACATTGATGCTTGGTTTTACCACAATGGGTTTTTGTGCTTGGCGTTGACTGCTGAAATTAGCTTTGAGTTGTGCAACCCGGCGAACTGTGGAGATTTGGGTTGAGCTTGAGTGCAGCTTTTGTCTCAGCTTTTGCCATTTCGATTGTGAGGCGTTGGGCAGATTGGCTGTCGGTGCAGGAGCAGCAGCTTGAGGTTGCGTGTTAGAGCTTGGGGTGGAAATAAAATTATCGATCGCCGCCTCTTGAGCCAAGACTAAGTTACCACTAAATAGGCTAACAATGCCTATGCAACTGAGGCTGTGTAATAACAAAGAGCGTAACCAGAAGCGGCTTAAAGGCGTGTGTGCAGAGTCAGTACGTTGGGTCATTTTTCAATATGTTGGTAATTTAATATCTAACTCGCGTCTTGGGAAATTTTATGCGTTTATACCTTATAACTCAAATATTTATGCTTAAATTCCAAAGAATCAACAATCATAACCTAAACTAATTGCACCAGGCTTAAGGTAGATTTCCGAATTTTCAGTGGATTTGCTTATTCTATTTGTATCAAACTTAATACGTAAATCTCCCTGTGGGGTGATGCCAACCACAACTCCAGTACGACCATCAACAGTAACTTGTTTACCGATGCTTGTCAGTAACTGGTGGTAAGAAGGTAGTAGAGCATCAATTCCGGCTTGCAAACATTGATGCCCGGATGCTATTCCTTGCAAGGTGAGTGCAGCTAGCATTTCTTGGCAAGTGATGGATTTGCGATCGCCTAAAAAGCTTTGAAGATTAATGCCTGTGGCAGGAACTGGGTTAGACCAATTGATACCCACACCCACGACTGCTATAGTAATTTTTTCTTGCCGTACCTTAGTTTCAGTTAGAATACCACCTAGTTTACGTGACTCTAGGATCAGGTCATTGGGCCATTTTAGGCGAATCGGAATGCCGCGATCGCGCAAAGCTGTAGCAATTCCCCAAGCACTAGACAAAGTTAGCTGGTAGCTTTGAGGAGCTGGTAAATTGGCAGCAAGTGCCACTGAAAGGTATAATCCCCCGATTGGGGAAGACCACTCACGCCCCCATTGTCCCCGTCCGGCTGTTTGTTCTGTTGCTATAACTACAGTCCCAGGTTTTGCTCCCTGTGCCAACAACTGCCAAAGTTTTTGATTAGTCGAAGGTAGGGTATCAAACAAATGTATGCAAAACGGCGAGGAATCTGTTAATTGAGGCGTTTCTCTCAAAAATGCTTCTAACTTTTGCTGCTCAAATTCCACCAGTTCAAACCCAAATTCAGTTGCTCAGGGTAACATTAATTTACACTTTATTTTTGTCAGTTTTGATTTCCCATGCATAATTGGCAGTGGCATCATTGGGAAGGATTGCCCTATTTAACCTGTAGTATCTTAGATCCTTGGTTTCATGGCTTTTTCACGCGGCAATTTTCGCCTCGTTCGCCACAGGAATTAACTCAGATACTACAACCCAAAGCAGAAGTTTATCGGGTAAAACAAGTACACGGCAACACTGTACTCACCCCCTTGGAAGCAGGAAGTCAGGAGAATGAAGAATTTGCTCCTGCTGATGGTTTAGTTACCGAACGGCCAGAACAAGCGGTATGGGTAGCAAGTGCTGATTGCACGCCTGTGCTGATAGCTGATGCGAAAAACAGTCAAGTTGCAGCGGTTCATGCTGGTTGGCGGGGTACGGCGATGAAAATTGTGCCACAAGCGATCGCTCGTTTGCTCGAACAAGGTAGCCAAATTCAGGATTTACGTTTTGCCTTGGGGCCTGCGATCGCTGGAGAAGTATACCAGGTGTCTACTCAGGTAGCGGCTGAGGTGGGAGCCAGTATTCTACCGGAACAAGAAACAGAATCATTGTTAGCTAGTTTACAGCAATTGCCTGTTTCGCCTCTATTGCCAGATCCTCACCCCGAACGACTGCGGCTGGATATCCGGCGGGTAATTGCTTTACAGCTAGAACAAATCGGTATTAGTGCAGAACAAGTAGCAACAGCGCCTCACTGTACGTACCAAGAACCTGATCATTTCTTTTCTTACCGCCGCGACAAACTCAAACAAGTTCAGTGGTCGGGGATTGTCAGTACTAATCGCACTTAGGCAACTGCTTTTTATCAAAAGTACAATTTTTCTTTGCAATTCTTAGTAATATATACGGACTAAGTTTATTATTTTGTGTTATTGTAGGCTGCTATTTCAAGCAGCCTTATTTTGTATATTGTAATTTCACGTAAGTAACTTTGTTTTAATTAGAAGTAACGATAAATTCTCAGTGGAATTACCCTTGGGAAATCAAGTAAGTGCTGTTTAATTTTAGTTTGTACGTCGGTCATGTTTGTTTGGCTTGAAACGCAAATAAAGCGAATACAAAACATGACTTCCTCCACACACACACAAACTAAAAATTTATGACCTCATTCACACATATTCCCAAGAGTTTCCGTACTGAAGCCTTAATTGGATCGATCCTTTTAACAGGACTGATGAGTTTACAAGCTTACGCCCAAACTAACAATAGCAACACATTCCAAATTACATTAAATAGCCCGAATATTCTCTACGTTAATCCCGGTTCTGGTAATAATGTACCAGGTGCAGGTAGAAGTGAAACTACTCCCTTAGACACAATTACTTATGCTTTACAGCAAGCATCACCAGGAACCATAATAAAGCTTGCTCGTGGCAGTTACTCTAGACAAAGTGGTGAAGTTTTTCCACTTGTAATTAAACCTGGTGTCACACTCCAAGGCGACGAATCCACTAGAGGTGAAAATGTTGAAATTAATGGCGGGGGTCGTTATATCAGTCCAACATTCGCCCGTCAAAACGTTGCAGTGATCGCCGAGAAAGATAGTATAGTTAGCGGTGTTAGTCTCAGCAATCCAAATCAGCGCGGTACAGCACTATGGATTGAAGCTAGTAATCCTATTGTTAAGAATAATACGTTTAGCCAAAGTAACCGAGAAGGAATTTTCGTCACTGGAAAAGCTGCCCCGATTATTGTATCTAATGTGTTTAATAAAAACGGCGGTAATGGCATTTCTGTTGCTAATTCTGCCACTGGAGAAATTCGCCACAATTTATTTCAAGAAACAGGCTTCGGTCTAGCGATTGGTGGTACTTCCCAACCCCGAATTATAGAAAATAAAATTATTCACAATCGAGACGGGATGTTTATTTCAGATGAAGCCCATCCTATGCTGCGCAATAACGTAATTGAAAACAATGTGCGTAGTGGTATTGTAATTGCTGCCTGCGCCCAAGCGCAACCGGATTTAGGAACAGTAGAAAGTTTCGGTGGCAATGTTTTCAACAATAACGGTCAATATGATATCCACAGTAGTGGATCTGTTTCGTTGATACAGAATGGCAATAAGTTAGATCCGAGTCGGGTAATGCAACAGCATCAATATCAATGCGGCAAATAGCGCGATCGCGCTCCAGATATACTTGCAAAGGTGCGTTAATAGCGCACCCTATGACTAAATTTCTTAAAACTATAAAATAATCGGGATGCACTGCATCCCAATTATTTCGTTACCAAGCAAATCACCTGGTAACGAAGGTAATCTCTTCCTCTTCCCTAGCCTCTAGTCTCTAGCCCCTAGCCCCAACTTCTGTCATTGTTGTGTACGCTAAAGATAAACTTAACTATGGATTAGAAGGACTACCACAAGCGGCACCTGAGCAAGGAGAGCGATCGAGAATAGTAATCTTGGGGTTAGCTCCTTGGCGGCTGAGAAGCAACTTTACCCAAGCAAAGTTGTTGTTTTCGTTAGTTTCTAACCAGTGGTTATCTGGATCAGCGTAATGAGTCAGATAATAGACTCCCTCCGGCGCTCCGGTAATATCAAGCTCTTGTCCTGGAGTGGATTGGTGATATGAATCGCTCCAGCCGACTGAAATTCCTTGGAGTTCGCTGTTGCACTCAAAATAAGTACGCTTGTTGTGCTTTTGAATCAGATCTGTTTTATCGTTGTCAACCATACAGAAAGTAACTTTCTGTCCGGTTGCGATCGCTTTTCCTTCCAGAGAACCCGGACGAAGCTCGTAATTTACTACCGCGTTCTGATGCCAATGATTATGCTGAGGATGGAAAAGGGCGGTTCCTGCCGGATTTGTCTGGACAATATTACCTGAAGAGTCCAAAATTTCCTGAGTAGCAATGGTGCATTGAGGGTAAGAAACGCCATCAATGGTGCATTGAGCAACCTGGCCACCACCACGAATCTGCAAAGGCCCATCTCCAACGTTGATGTGGATGGTCGAGAACCGCAACATTTCCCGTTTATGTTCGTTTTGAATCTGGATATGGGAAATCTGTTCCACAATATCGGGATATAAGGGATCTCCTGCCCGTGCAGGAGCTATACTAGAAACAGAAAGAGCAAGAGTAGTTGTAAACAGAATGGCAAAAGTAATAGCCTTTCTAAAATGGCTCATAAGTATTGCTTGAAATGGTAATGTGGCATCACGCTTAGATTCCAATTGGTAACGGGCAATAGTTCATTGGGACTGCATGAACAATTCCTTCTGAATCAACTTAAAATTGGCAAAGCGTGTAGAAATTGACTCATGAGAGGCAAGTTTGTTAAGTGTAAAACCTCAGTTAAGTCAAGATTTCAGCTATCATGGCACTGAAATCAACCTAATAGGTTAGGCACATGAAACTTTTTCTTTTTAGGTGGGAATTTCCGGGCTACTGTTAGAATTTCGGTTGGCAACCTATATCTCATAAGTATTAGATTTCGATAAAATATCCGTAACAAGTTGTAGCAATCTTAATTTATCTCTCTTGCTATTGTTTTAGTTCAGCAAAACTACGGAAATAATGTTAGGTATTTACCATTTTGATTTGAGATATAAAATAGAAAAAGTACGGGAATAATTTTAAAGTATTTACTATTTACGCTCCAGATAACAATGACAGTCTGGCTTTTCAATTAGGGATTCAACTAAGGCATTCAGGGCTTGTGCCGCTAATAATCCCCCGCCGATTGTGCCCTCAGTGGTAATAAAAGGAATGCCAGAACGCATCAATCGCCGCTTAGCTGCGGGGGCATGGCTAAAACCAATTGGCATGGCGATAATTAAGGCAGGTTGCAATCCACTCACAACCGCGTCACAAGCTGCCATAAGTACGGATGGGGCATATCCCACCACTAAAATGCAACCATTGGGGAGATGTTGCAGTTGTTGTTTCCACTGACTTTGATGCCAGAATGCTTGTTCTGCTTCGGCAGCACTGGTAATATGGGAATCGGTAATTAAGGTTGTGACTGAACAGCCTAAATGAGCTAATCTTGTTTGATCGAGGGCTGCAACGACAGGTGGAATATCAGCAATAATCTCACATTTAGCTTGAAGCGCGTCACGGCAAGCAGCGATCGCACTTTTACCCAATCGCACAAAGTTAACCAGGCTGACATCGCCACAAGCTAGCACTAGCTTTGAAAGTAAGTCTACTTCAATCTCGGAACGGTGAGATAGATCCGGTAATAACTGCTGCAATGATTCTTGAAACTCTTCTGGATGAGCGACAGTTGCAGCATCCCAATTTTCCCACAGCTTTTCGAGTTGTCCTAGTCCGGATTCGGTTTCTACTTCTAATAGTCGCAGAGAGGCGATCGCTTCTGCTTGCAGATTTTGACACGAGCGATCGCGTCCCAGCAATCCTTCTAAAGCAGCAGCCGTTTGTCGCAACCGCGCCAACTGTTGCATTATCGACTGATATTTTTGTTGCAACCCAGTGATCATCTCAACTTCAGTGTTTGTATCTGTTTCTAGTAATTGTTGAATATGAGATAGTTGAAATCCTTGTTGTTTCAGCGCCACGATTCGCCGCAACTGTTGCACATCTTGCTGTGTGTAGAGCCTGTAGTTGCTGCGCGATCGCACTGGTTGCGCTAGTAAGCCTAGTTTATGATAGTGTCGTACCATCCTGGGAGTGATATCACTTCCTACGGCATCTGTGAGTTCTTTGATTGTCAGGTATGAAGCAGTCATTGTTACACCACTGCACTTTTACTTCATCAGTTATCTAGTAGTATCCTCTAAATACTCTTGTAATTCTTTCGTGCGTTTTTCAGTCATATCTGCCAAGCAAGAAATGCCAATATGACTTGCCATTGTACCTCCTTCAAATTGCCCTTGCTCGTAATCACAATTTGCATCTCTGAACTTAATCCACGCTAGTTAGGCGTTAGTCATTCTTTGCTTTTGATTGCGGCTCAATTTTGCTTGTAGCTGTCGATATATCTGATTGAGTTTCTTATCTGCTGTTTGATATTCTCTGTCAGCGCAAATCCTCATGTTTACTGTTGTCTGCGGATTATTACAGTTAACTTTTTGAGCTATCAGCTGTTCGGTCTGAGACAAACTAGGTAAGATAGCAATGTTTAAAAGTGGTAGTGTTAGTACTGGTAGCACAAAGATTTGTAAGTAAAAGTTCATAAATTACACTTAATCCTTGTAATTAAGTTCTAATATAATTGATTATTTATCAATAATTTAGAATTAAGACACAACTACGAATAGATGAATACTCAGATAAATTTCAATTTCCAAGTAGGCTGATAGTTACCCAAAATTATTACTTTTGAAGATACAGTTCATCGGTATTATTTGTTACAAAACTTGGACTTGTAACAAATAAATTTCGCGTTTTGACTTGACATTGACATTAATGTCAAGGTTTAGGGTGAGACAGTCGGCATTAATCGACTCTTACTACTTGCATGACTCAACATTTGCTCTCAACTCCTCGTCTGAAAACCCTAGTTAAAGAACATCCAGGCGCGATCGCAGCCATTATCTGTGCTTTACTATTATTCCTGGGTTGGTTATCTCTGCAACTAAGTTGGATAGGGCTGAGTTTGTTACTTTTACCAGCAGCTTATGTAATTGGGGGATATGAAAGCGCCCGTGAGGGATTGACTACCTTATGGGAAGAAAAAGAGTTGGATGTCGATTTATTGATGATTGTGGCTGCATTGGGTGCGGCTACGTTGGGGTTGTGGCGGCGGGAGTATTATTTGATTGTTGATGGTGCAGTACTGATTCTGATTTTTGCTATCAGCGGTGCATTGGAAGGTTATGCAATGCAACGAACCGAACGCGATATTCGCAGCTTGATGAGTTTGAGTGCAGATACAGCTAGGGTATTGCACAACGGGCAAGAACAGATGATTTTGGTTGCTAAATTACAGGTTGGCGATCGCATTTTAGTCAAGCCAGGAGAACTGATTCCCACTGATGCAATTATTATAGAAGGCTTTAGTACCCTCAACCAAGCCGCTATCACTGGCGAGTCTTTACCAGTAGAAAAAACAGTCGGGGATGAAGTGTTTGCAGGTACTTTGAATGGCTATGGTGCTTTGACGCTGCAAGTGCATCAACCACCGGAAAGTAGTTTGATTCAGCGCGTGATTGAGCTAGTTAAACAAGCCCAAACCGAAGCACCGCCGTCTCAACTGTTTATCGAACGCTTTGAGCGCAGTTATGCCAAGGTAATTGTGGTGAGTGGCATACTATTAGCAATTTTACCGCCGTTGGTGTGGGGTTGGAGTTGGGAAACGACAATATATAGAGCGCTAATTTTTTTGGTAGTGGCTTCGCCGTGTGCATTGATGGCTGCGATTATGCCTACACTACTATCAGGAATTGCAAATGGGGCGCGACAGGGTATTTTGTTCAAAAGTGGCGCGCAGTTGGAGATGATGGGGAGAGTAAAAGCGATCGCTTTTGATAAAACTGGTACTCTGACAACAGGAAAGCTACAAGTCGTGCAAATTATTCCGGCTGCTGGGTACTCAAAAGAACAAGTTTTACAACTAGCTGCTGCAATAGAAACTTATTCAGAGCATCCAATCGGACAAGCTATAGTGGAAGCTGCCTTTGAACAGCAACTTGATATTGCTAGTGCTGGGGGGGTGCGTTCGCATCCTGGTAAAGGTATTATCGGTGAAGTTGATAGTCAGCAAGTTGTAGTAGGAAAAGCTGCCTTTGTAGCAGAAGGACAAGCAGACAAGATTCATTTAGACTCACCGCATCCTCGCTTAGAACATAATCCAACTTGGGACGAGTTAACCCAGTTAAGTCAGCAACTAGAAGCTGAAGGTAAAACCGTTGTCTGGGTAGCTCAAGCTAACCAGCTTTTAGGAATTATTGCCGTTGCTGACACTGTGCGACCAAACGCAGATAAAATTATCCAACGTTTGCGGCAACTAGGTGTTGAACAGATTGTGATGCTCACAGGAGATAACCACCGAACAGCGCATAGCATTGCTCAAGCAGTTGGTATAAATCAGGTATATGCAGAACTATTACCCGAAGATAAGGTAAATTTAATTCGCTACCTACAGCAGCAATATCAATCGGTAGCAATGGTAGGAGATGGTATAAATGATGCACCCGCACTAGCTCAAGCATCAGTAGGAATTGCGATGGGAGTAGCAGGTAGTGATGTGGCGCTGGAAACAGCAGATGTTGTATTAATGGCAGATCGTTTAGAAAAGATAGAACAAGCAATTCGCTTAGGTCGCCGTTCTCAAGCAATTGTAAAACAAAACATCATCTTTGCGCTTGGTTTTATTGTTTTGCTCTTGATTAGCAATTTTGCAGGGAATATTACCATGCCTATTGGCGTAATTGGGCATGAGGGGTCAACAGTTTTGGTAACGCTGAGTGGTTTAAGGTTGTTGAGATAGACCGAATTATATTTGAGTTTTTCCAAGATCAACCTTCTGCTGGTTGAGGAACCGCAAGCAGAAGGTTATTTTATTAGCTAGGAGTTACTTATTTATACTTGGGCTATGCAGTGCTACCAAAAGAACCCTTTTATTTTTTGAGTTGCTAATCCGCTTATACCAAGTAACGACAATTTTGATATTGTTAAAGAATAGAACTACCTAATTTATCCTACTGTCTGCACCTAATCTCCACGATTGATAAGGTTTGACATAGCCGATTTACGGCGGTGTCGGCGCAGCAATAAACCAAATCCAATTAAGCTTGCACCAACCAGCGTGGCGTTGGTACTCGGTTCTGGTACTGCTTGGGGAGTTTGCACGGAGAAATTCAGTGTAGCCTTGCCCTCAAAAGGATCGGTTAAATTCGTACTGGTAAGTCTATCGTTCTGGGTAAAAGTGATTTCGCCAGTAGCATTCTCAAATAAGCCCGTACCACCAGTGAGAGTTATAGTACCAGAACCTGACACTGTGCCTTGTTCAAAGTCAAACTTAGCCATGTCGCTGGCAGTTCCAAATAACTCGTTGCTGCCGCCATAATATCTGTCAGAGAGTATTGGTTCGCCTTGTAAGCCAAACACGGCTGGATTGGCATTAAAGGTGGATATATTGGTAGTAGGGTCAAACTGACCGTATGTATTGCTGGTAAAGCTAGTCAAGCCATACGGAGCATCAGTACTCTCACCTGTGATGGTTGCTCTAAAGATGCCTAAGTCTGGTCTATAGGAGGGATCTATAGTAACTACTGTATTGTAAGTAGCACTAAATTCATAATCGGTTTGTGCGCTTGCCCTTTCCACACCCAACCCGAAACCAGCTAGCATCACAGCTACAGGAACCAGCCCTACAGTGTACGAACGGATAAACATTAGTATTTATGCGTAATCTAAAGTGTACGAATTTACAATAGCACCCGTGTGATACTTATTCAAGCCTTAAGTGAAAGTGCTGGAAATCTGGCATTATCAAGTTGATTTTTGATCGTCGGTACAGATTTCAAATATATTTTAATGTTATGTACGAGCTTTAACAATCAGGAGTTTTGTATTTTTATCAACCTAGAATAATGAAAAAGGAAGAAGAAAAAGTAACCCCAATTACAAATCAACTAATAGTTTGAAATAATTTGGGTGGATAATGTATAAAATTACTCATTACAAAAAGGCGACAGGGAGATCTGCATCCTTCCAGGGATGGGAGGCAATACTTTTCGGTTAAAGGTAAAAGGGTCAAGGGAAAAGGAATAAAAAGGGGCGTTGCATAAAGCGTTTTCCTTCCTTTAACCATTTCCCTTTCCCCCTTAACCTAAAAGTATTGGGATGGGAGGATGCGGCTCTCCCCGCCGCCTTTGTCATTTGTCATTTGTACACAAAATCTAAGGGCTATGCGCTGGTACGGTTGAGTTAATTAACACCTACTACCTACTTTTTGCTAAAACTAGAATTTTCTGCTGCTGTCGCTCAATTGCAACCATTTGCATATTTGCTGGAGGTGCAACCGTCAACCCCCGCCGTGTTGGCTTAACTGAACGATTGCCAACTCTCTTGAGTTCGTATTGCGACAGAATAGTAAACAGCACCAATTTCATTTCCAGCAGGGCAAAGGCTGCGCCAATACAGCGGCGATTGCTACCACCAAAGGGAAAATATTCGTAGGGTGAAAATTGCCGTTGTAAAAACCGTTCTGGCTTAAACTGCTTCGGCTCTGGGTAAATATCCTCGCGTTGGTGAGTTAAATATATAGAAGGCAGTAATATTGTACCCGGCTCAAACTGGTAGCCTGCGATTTCCATCGGTACTTTCAAGATTCGCGGGAAAGGATTTATGGCAATTGGGTAGATCCGCAGCGTCTCAGAACAAACTGCATTTAAATAGGGAAGTCGGGCGATTGCACTTGGATCTGCATCAGCGGGAAGATTGTTGAGTTCGTGCAACAGTTTGTCTTTTACTTCGGGTAAGCGATCGCTCCAATAAAACGCCCACGCCAACGCAGAAGCCGTAGTTTCATGTCCAGCAAACAGCAGTGTCAGCAGTTCGTCGCGCAACTCCTCATCGGTCATCGGTTGACCTGCCTCATCCCGCGCTGCTATTAGTAAGGTGAGAATATCATCTCTATGCGGGTCGTCAAGTTTTCTTCTTTCTTGAATTTCTTCGATTAAAAGAGAGTCAATCTGTTGCTTGAAATTTAGGAAGCGTCCCCAAGGACTCCACGCACCCCAATCTTTTTGTAGCCCTGGAAAAAATAGTAAGGTAGAACTCAAGGGAGAGCTAATTGATTCTAACATAGTCGTCAGAAGTTTTCTCAGTTGATCGTAACGTTCGCCCTCATGCAGACCAAAAACGGTGCTGAGGATAACTCGCATGGCGATTTCTTGCGTAGTTGTACGGATAGAAAACGGTTTGCCTACTTGCCACTGACTGATGACTTGGTTGGTAATGTCACAAATAGTCTGCCCGTAGGTGCGCAAGCGATCGCCGTGAAAGGGCGGCATCAACAACTTGCGCTGACGCTGATGCTTCATTCCATCGAGTAAAATCAATGAGTTTGACCCCAGCAGTGGCAGTAAAATTTCATTGCCGCTAGCAACTTCAAAAGCTTGCACATCGGCAGTTAAAATTTGCTCGATCGCTTTTGGATCGCTGAAATACACAACTAAGGGTGATGTGTTTTTTGATATAATAAACGCATCGCCATAGCGTCTGGCGCGTGCTTCTAAAGCTTTAAAAGGGTTAAAAATCCACTGCAAAAACCTTAGTCTGCGAACTAAAAATGAACCCCCAGGCCCATCAGGTAATTTTGTTGATGCTTGTGACATAAATTTTTTTTCAAGTTACTTTATCTCGATCTTGCACTATCAGATCGAAGATTTTCTTGTTAGATAGCTTTTTAAAGAAAGTAGCGGTGGGTTAAGAGCGCATATCTGTGGCTATGGCATGATCGCAAAACCAGTCAGTACAGAATTGAGAATTTAACAGCAATTATTCTGTCATTTGATTACTGAGTTCTGAATTTTTGAGCAACTCATTAAGTGCAGAGCGATCGCATATTGCAGATTGTGCCCCTCTTTTCGTTGTAGCTAAAGCACCCGCCGCTGCACCCCAAACAACCGCTTGCCGTAAGTCAAGCCCTTCAACCAAAGCCACTGCTAAACCACCATTAAATGCATCCCCAGCCGCCACCGTGTCAACAGCGGTAACTTTAAATGCGTTGATGATGAAAGTTTCTGCTTTTGAGGCACACAAAGCACCTTTTGCGCCGAGTTTCACGATCGCACTTCCCACACCTCTTTGCAATAAAACATCTGCTGCTTTAGCTGCTGTGTCTGCATCGTTTACTGCAAAGCCAACTAACTGCCCTGCCTCAGTTTCATTCGGGGTGATAATGTCAACTAAAGGATAAAGTTCGGGTGGTATGTCTTGGGCTGGTGCAGGATCGAGAATTACTTTTACTTTTGCAAGTCTTGCCGCTTGTGCAGCTAAAATAACAGCATTGATGGGAATTTCAAATTGCAGCAGTAATGCCCCGCTTCCCGGTAATAATTTCTTCAGGCGTTCCACATCCGTCTCATCTACCCGCCCATTTGCCCCAGGAATGATAATAATCTGATTTTCTGCCGCATCATCAACTGCGATCGCTGCTACACCTGAACTCGTAGCATCATCAACTAATACATTATCTATATTCACTCCAGCACTTTCCAGACTCTGAAGTAGTTCCCTGCCAAAACTGTCACCACCCACACGCCCCACCATCTGGGTAGGAACTCCCAAACGCGCGATCGCTACTGCCTGATTTGCCCCTTTTCCACCAGGCGCAGTCATAAAACCTTGCCCCCGCACTGTCTCACCAGGAACAGGCAATCGCGCTGCCTTGGCTACCAAGTCCATGTTGATGCTGCCGCATACGATCACCCTGGGTTTCATTTCTTTTTTCCTACCCGGATTCTATCTGGATGTATAGACTTTGTATGTTACATCTCTACTTGCGAAAAAATGTTTAATTTTTCCGTAACTATTCCTTTATTTTAACTGCCATGATATCATATTTTTAATAATGGAAATCTAAGCAAAATTATTTTTTTAGTTAATATTACTATTATAAAATAATCTTACCACGCGCGCCTGAATTTTGCAACCGAATTATACCTCATAAGTCCAACAAAAAAGCAGCGATAAAATTTGGGCTACTATACCACTAAGAAACAGAATTGCATCTGATTCAGGGCTAGCGATCACTGTTTTGAGATTTAAATTATTTTATATCAACGATGTAAAACCAGTGCGACAGGCGGTAGATGGTTTCAGGAGAAATACTAGCGCGATATGCCACATCCTGATTAAAAAAGAGATAATTTTGTGTAGTTTTCTGAAATAGAGTTTGCATAAATCTGCAACCAAGATTTCTCAAAGCAGAATTTAAGTTTGCACAAATAGTAAGTGCGCTGATTGGCTGTAGCGGGTAATGTATGTACTAGTAGATTATTTAATCTGCATATAGTTCATTAAAATTATGATGTTGGTAAACTAATTTTCATAATGTAATCGAATAAAACTTTATTGTCTTGCTTGTTAAACTTTACAAGCAAATTTTTAAAATTTAATTTATAAGACGGCAAAACTAAGAATACATTTATTTTTTAAGATTAAATCTCTAAAATACGCTATTAATATTAATCAAAGACTCGGTTTTAGCCAATCACATTTTAAATCACAATAAGGAAGTAATTTCATTATGATGAACAACTTTAAGGAGGGTATGTGTAAA
>DATNQH010000052.1:0-5035 GCA_036704105.1 Leptolyngbyaceae cyanobacterium
ACCAAAAACCACCGTAATCTATATCTTCATCCAACAGTAAGAAGTTAAGTGATTCAGGATTTTGTAGCTCTAAATTATGCTTTCTTAGAGCAACTGAAAATGGGGACACTTCCAAAGTTTTGGTATCTTTTCCGTATAATGCTCCTGCTTCGTATAAAATATGCTTCTTTTGTAGATCCAGCATACTGCCAGAAATGGCAAAATCTGAAAGAGAGTATTCATATAGAGCAAACAGCCGATATATTGATTCGCTGTCTAGTTCTATATCATCGTCCATGAATAAAAAGTGGGTATAGCCGTCTGACTCTAAAGCCTCAACTAATCCTCTGGTAAAACCCCCACTTCCCCCGACGTTGCGATTAGGAATTAGTTGCACTCTGGAGTGAGGAAAGTCTTCGCTGGATAATGTCTCACCGTTATCAACTACAAATATCTTCCATGACTTAGTTTGTAATAATTTATCTTGAACAATACTATTTACTGTTTTTTTGATATACTCTTCTTTCTTATAAGTACAGCTAATAATAGCTAAAGAAATTTCTTGACTGGGATTTTGCTCGGTGACAATTAATCCCTCTTTGAATATGCCGCGATCACTTAAGCATTCAAGTTCAAAATAAACTCTACCTTGAGTTAAACTTGGCAATTTAACTTGAACGAAATCTGTTGCTTGGCAGTTCTCTAACTTCTTGCTGGCGATCAACTCCTTGCCTTTCTGTTCGTATAACTCTCGATAAACGGATATTTGGAAATCGCCTTCTAGTTTCAATTGATAGGAAAGCGAACCTAGGCTAGTGTATTTAGTATAAAAATTCTCATAAATCGAATTAAAGTAAGAGTTTGTTGATACTATTCCTCCTTGATTTAAAGCGATTTCAGGTGTCGCACTCTCATTGAGAGAAGCACCCTGGTCGAACTGTAGATATAAGTTAGAAACTTCGCCTGAAGGAGGAAAACTTATTCTATTTACTACTTGCATATAACCTCTATCTAATTCAATTATCAATTTACTTAGCTATCTTTGGTTTAGGTTGGCAAATCTACTTAGTTAACAAGTTTTTAGTTTCAGCTTCCAATTGATTGGAATTAGATTCTTCTATACCTAAGTATTGCTGCCAAAACATAGTAGAAGTTAACTCACTTGAAGCCTCTTTCCAGTCGGTAACTAGGGATGACCATTTAATGCTACTGGTTGCAACAACTTTAATCCAGCGGAACAATAATTTAATTCCAACTAATTTATCGATATCATTTTGGTATAGACAATTGTTTTCTTGCTGGAAAATCAGCACTCGCTTTTTCCTAAAGGCACGCGATCGCACTCCAGCATAATCGAAAGTCTGCCATAAAAACACCTCTCCATCATTCGTTATAAAATTAGGTAACAAATGACCGTTTAGCGTTAACAAACTGATTAATTTATCGCCAATCCCAGCTTGCGATTTAACTAATTTAACTTGCTTAGGAGGAGAATAGTTTTGCTTAATACTTTGAGTTTCAAAGCTTTTACTTAGAGCTAAAATCTCTTTGTGCAATAACTCAGGATCTCGATCTTTCAGAATACTTGAACCCTTGACATAATCTTCAAAGGCTTTAACAAGCATTTCGGCATAGTTATACTCAAATAGTAACAAATATAAAATTAATGCTTTGGTAATATGAGAAACTACATTTATATATCCTAGTACTCCATGAATAGCCTGAGTAATTAAACTATTGCGAACGTAATAATACTTGTCCCAAATCGGGAATTTAGTGTGAAAAGGTTCGTGCCACACAGCTATGGAAGGAAAAGCTACTAGTTTACCATCTAAAGCTTTTTTGATTCTTAAACCAAATTCCAAGTCGTCACCCTTAATAAATAGGGGGAGCGGTAATCCGACTGATTTAACTACTTCTTTAGAGAAAGCAAAAAAATAAAATGAGCCAAAATTTATCTCTTCATCTAATAATAAAGAGTTAAGGGAAGTAGAATTTTCTAGTTTGAGATTATGCTTAACGCGAACAATTGAAAATGGTTTTAACTCAATTGAATTTTTATTAGCTTCCCCGTAGCGCGTTCCTGCTTCGTACAAAACTTGCTTCTCATATAAATCTAGCATACTACCAGCTATGGCAAAATCCGACCGAGCATACTCATACAAGGCAAACAGTCGGTAAATTGATTCGCTTTCGAGTTCTATATCATCGTCCATAAATAAAAAATGGGAATAGTTTTCTGACTGTAAAGCCTCAACTAATCCGCGCGTGAAGCCACCGCTTCCTCCCATATTGCGATTAGAAATTAGTTGCACTCTGGGATCTTTAAAATCTTCTTGGCTTAAAGTTTTACCATTATCAACTACAAATACCTTCCATTCTTTTGTCTTTAACAATTCATCTCGAACAATATTATTTACTGTGTTTTTGATATACGTTTCTTTTTTATAAGTACAAGAGATAATAGCTAAGGATACTGGTTGAACTTGTTTTTGCTTTGTCGCAATTAACCCTTCGTGAAATATTCCTTTTTCGCTATCACATAAAAGTTCAAAGTAGATTCTTCCTTGGTTATTACTTTGGACTAAGCTTGTTAATTCAATTTTGACAAAATCTGTCGCTTGGCAGTTTTCTAACTTCTCGCTGACAATCAACTCTCTGCTTTCTTGCCCAGAAAATTCTCGATAAACAGAGATTTTAAAATCACCTTCTAGTCTTAACCTGTAGGAAAGCGAGTCAAGATTTGTGTATTTGGCATAGAAGTTTTCGTAGAAGGAATTAAAATAAGTATTTGAAGATACTATCCCTCCTCGGTCGAAAAATATTGCAGGGGAATCGCTGTAATTTATCGCTGCACCGCGATCGCAATGTATGTACAAGTTAGAAACTTCTACTGATTTAGGTAGCCTAATTCTACCTACTATATGCATATACTTACCTACCTATTTTCGGTTCGGTCAACTTATTTGAATTTGTATAGTTGAGGTGTTTCACCTCAACTAATTTCAACTAGAGCTTTACTAGTTCAGAGTTGACTTTCTCTTCTAGTTTGCCATTCTCAGTTTCTCTCAACTTGTTGTAAACCGTGAGAGCTTGAGCCACAACTTGATCCATGTTGTAATACTTATATGTAGCCAGTCGCCCTACAAAATGTACGCCTGGAGTTGCATCTGCCAGATCCTTGTATTTCTTGTAGAGTTCGGCGTTTTCAGGACGTGGTACGGGGTAGTAAGGATCGCCCTCGGCACGGGGGTACTCGTAGACGACGCTAGTCTTAGGGTGTTCTTGTCCAGTCAGGTATTTGAACTCGGTAACGCGAGTATACAGTTGTTGGTTAGGATAGTTTACCACTGCTACTGGTTGATGCAGGGGTTTATTCAACGTTTCGTGCTTAAACTCCAGCGATCTGTACGGTAGCTTGCCGTAGCGATAGTCGAAGAATAAATCGACTGGGCCAGTGTAAATCATCTCGCGGTACGGTATGACTCCGACGATTTCCCGATAATCAGTATTAAGCATGATCTTGATGTTCGGGTGAGATAGCATTTTCTCGAACATCCGGGTATAGCCGTGTAAGGGCATTGCTTGATAAGTATCGGTGAAATAGCGCCCGTCACGGTTAGTGCGAGTGGGAACTCGTGCGGTGACAGACTTATCGAGTTCTGACGGATCTATGTCCCATTGCTTGCGGGTGTAGTTTCGGAAGAACTTTTCATAAAGTTCTCGACCAACTTTACTTACCACTACATCTTCGGAGGTGCGGATGTATTCTTTGGGTTCCGCTACCGACTTGAAGAACTCTTCTAGCTGAAATGAGGTTAAATTCAGCCCGTAAAGTGTGTTAATGGTATCGAGATTAATCGGGATGGGAACCTGTTGACCATCTACACTAGCAAGTACGTGGTGTTCGTAAGTTCGCCAGTCGGTAAACTGTGAAAGGTACTCGAAGACTTCGCGCGAGTTGGTGTGAAAGATGTGCGGCCCGTACTTGTGTACGAGGATGCCGTCGTCGTTGTAGTGATCGTAGGCATTCCCGGCAATGTGCGATCGCGTATCAATAATCAGTATTTTCTTACCCGCTTGACTTGCTAACCTCTCAGCGAGGACACTTCCGGCAAATCCTGCTCCAACAATTAGGTAATCAAACATTTGAATATAGCATCCTTATAATTGCTAAACTTCTGTAATAAAAATCACTAATAGCATTGAAGCACCTGAGTTAACAATGCTCTTGCCTTCTTTCGATTGAATATCCCCACACCAGGATTTCTTCATGCTGCTATTCAAAATTTGCTTGATCGCCTAAGAACGTTGATTGCTGTTACTAATAAGAACGATTGAGAAGGTTCTAGATGGACAGTCTTACCGAGTGTTGACTTTCTATATTTCATCTAGTAGCTCTCTTTCGACTTTGCTCCTATAAATAATTCATCTTGAGTGATTTGAGGCAGAGTATAACATTATCTCCGTAGCAAAGCATAGTTTAGCAAAATACTAAAATTAGTTCGAGCTACAAGACCTGCTATGTAACAACTTTTTTACTGTCTAGTTATGATATATTGTTTTTTCAAAAATTAACTAGGTAAAAAATAACACTATATACCTTACCGATCTTTGTCTTGCCCGTACTTCTACCCTAGGGATGAAATAAATATTAACATAACTCTGTTGAAATTAAGAGTATTTTTCATCACATATGTTTGACAACAGGCGGTGGTCGCGGTTTGGCGTTGATTTGTTGATGCTTGTAAGTCCTGTAGAACGAGCAAAAGTAGCAATACGTTAGTATTGCAGCAGTGGCTTAATTTAACCGGACTTTGGCAGTGATGATGTAACTTATACCAAATTGTTGTTAAAAATTATACTACAAATTTATTAGTAATTTTTATTGCTTCGACCGAAGTATGAACAAAATAGATATTCTCTGGTGACAGGCGCTGGAAGAAAAGTTTGCCCTCTTGGTCATTATTCAATAAAATAACTTTCTTATTTGCTTTCAAAGCCAAGGCAATTTCTGCTGCCGTACCTGCACTCATGCCACAAGCAATAACAACAT
>DATNQH010000053.1:0-3113 GCA_036704105.1 Leptolyngbyaceae cyanobacterium
TGCTCGATTGGATCGATTCGCAGAGAGCGAATGTTTGGCGCAGCGAGAGTTGGTGAGATGGCACTGCCTTCTACCAATTCGCGCCAGTGCTTTTCTTCAATGTGCAATGGCTCAGTCGGGGCTTGTTGGGGTGAAAAGAATGGTTCGTTTGGTGTTTTTTCTTTCGGTATGGGGCGAGTTGAAGGCGGTAGCTGCGCTGGTATGGGCGGTAGCGACGGTGGTATGGGTGGTAGCGACGGTACTGGCTGAGTTTGTTTGACCTGCCCCCTGTCTTGTGTTTGAATTAAGCTCTGCTCGTCTACGCTAAGCGTGCGTTTAACAGGTGGGGCGGAGCTAAGAGTGAGTTCAACAGGTGGAGCTATTGTTGAAGTTGTCACATCTGCCTTTTGCTCCACTTGAAGCGCTGGTTCTACTAGTACTTCAAGCTGTTTGACTTGATTCTCAATTAGTTCTAGCGGGTTTTCTTGCGCTCTACTTGAAAGCGCCCATTCTAATAACTTGTTTTCATCAGTGGTGTAAAAGCGCAGATCATATCTTGCACGGCTGGCTGCTACATAAAAACTTTCTTTCCCGATTGTGGAATCAGCCGCGACTAATACCCGCTCTGCACTCTCCCCTTGGGATGAATACGTTGTGCGGACAATTGCATGATCTAGATGCTGTGGCTTATCTAAGTCAACAATCTGCACCAAGCCTTGTTTGTCAACAACTTCTACCACATTGCCATTGATAGCGCTTACCGTCACCTCGGCTCCGTTGACAAGCCTTAAATTGTAATTGTTTTTCTTCCACATCAAGCGATCGCCAACCGCAATGTTAATTGATTCACGTTGGTAAACAGCTTTCTTGAAATCCAGGCTCACATCTAATTGCCTACCATCAGTTGCTCTTAACTTAATGGTGTCAGTCGTTTTGCCTACTACTTCATAGAGTTCGCCCTTCTCTAAGCCCTTTCGCTTGTAATTACGCAAGGGCATTACCATGTCACCAACGGCAAAATGGCTGGTGTAACCCAATTGCACTTCTCTTAAATCTTTGGCTTTGAGTTGTGTCAGCTTCACATCGCTGCCCAAACTGCCCTCTGCTTGCGAAGCTATCCGCAGCGCTGCCGTCAGTTCTAGCCTTTCTTTGTTAGTCCCTGCTAAGACTAAGGTTTTAGCGCGTTCTTCTGGTGGGGCTTGAAAATATGCTTCTACTATTAATGCTGTTTTTGTTGACTCGCTTACTTTCTGGATACTGCCAATTTCATTTAATCGTGCAATACCATCTTTAACTCTGCCTTCTGCCAGTAGATCTATCGCTAATTTGAGTGCTGGGGCATTTTTCTGCCGCTGCGACTCATTCAAATATGCAGTTTCAATCCCCGCTTGTTGCAGTGACTTGAACGGGTTCCCTGATTCAATCGCTGATAGCTGCCTGGTGTCACCGACCAAAATTATTCGCGCCTTCTCAATAGTTGCTTTTTGAAATAGGCGGTAGGCATCTTTAGCACTCAATAGCCCTGCTTCATCTACTATCCAAAGCTGGTTCGGCTCTATCTGGTCGGGCGACTTATACGCTAATAAACGAGCTACTGTCTGGGTTTGAGCAACAAGATCTTCACCTAAAACTTTCGCTGCTTTGGCACTTGGAGCAAAACCCTTGACAGTATATCCTTGCGCTTGTGCAATCTCTTTAACTTGTTTGAGCGCAAATGTTTTCCCAGCACCCGCTACACCCTGCCACGCGACGAAAGAATTGGATGATGTCAGTGTCATCATTACCGCTTGCCGCTGCCCAAAATTTAAATCAGATGAGGCTAAATGCTGTTCTACTACTTCCTTTGTTGCGATCGCGTTTTCTCTTCCCATTCCCGACTTCATCAGATTAATTGTCGCTAACTCCCGTTCGACCGCAGTAATAGTGGTGTAGCGACATCCATTCTTCTGCTCGATGCGGATCAACTCATCACTGCTATTAATCAACGGCTCAACCGTTGCGATATCAATAGGCCTACTCTCACTGAGGATAAATGCTTGAATATCTTCTGCCTTAAACGCTACTCGCCGCTCACTACAATACTTAATCGCATCCGCAAATATTTTTTCATCTACAAGTTCTCTCTCATGTGACGGTGTTGGCACGGCTGGTCTAACAATCTCTAGACCTAACGCTGCTGCTTCCTGTTGCCAAAGGGTTTTGAGTTCAAGTGGTGATACATTTTCTTTATTCCTGCGAGTTTTCTTCCATGCGTTCTCCCGCTCTGCCCAAGTAGCATCTACTCCCGTCCGTGCTAAAATCTGCATCCGCCGCTTGGAGAAATCATTCAGGTCTTGGTCGCTATACCCTTTGATATCAAACTGCCCATGTGAGCGTTGCTCTATTTCATAACCAAGCTTTTGCACTTCTAGCGCTAGATAGTGCTGGTATTTCATCCCCAATAGCTTTTGATTTCTGAAGATCTCATCATTCAGGTGAGAGTACCACTCGCCATTGGGCAGCTGCGTCATGTTCATCACCAAGCAGTGACTATGCAAGTGGGGATCTAACTCTCGGCTCTCAATATGGTCATACTTGGCAATGACCATGTTTTGAGTTTTAACTACTTCCTGTTGGTTGCCCCCCAGCATTACTCTGCTTTGCGCGTACTCGGACTCCATCTGCTCTAATACCTTTTCTACCGCCCTTTCGTGGGCTAGTATTAGCCGCTCGTCATTACCCACTAAGGCACAAAGGCTGACGCTTTTCGGGGCAGCGAATGTGCAATCTACTGCTGCTTTACGCCTATTAAGCTGGACTTCTCTTCGGTTTAGCCGTTTGCTCCCGTCTGGTGTCAGCCCATTAACAATGTTTTCGTAAACTATATCGTTCTTAATTTCTCCCTTGAGTCCTAGCGTTGCCGCCCCTTTCCCTAACCACTTACCCTTCTGGTAGTATCCCTGCTTGAAATACTTAACCGCTGTCTTCGCCTTGATGTTCTTTGGGGTCAGCATAGCTCAGCGCCTACCTCATAGAACTCCAACCCCATTACCTCAAATGGTGCAGGTAGACATAATCCCTCTTTTGATTTAGGTACGACAAACTCTAGTTCGATATCCGGTAGAGGTCGCAGTTGCACTATCACTGATTCAAAG
>DATNQH010000054.1:0-24748 GCA_036704105.1 Leptolyngbyaceae cyanobacterium
GACTTTCTTCGATGACTTGCGGGCTTTAACGCGTTATCTGTATTTTGATAGTTGGGATCATTTACTCACCTTCATGCTCAATGGTTTAGATTTGTACATCCCACCCAACTCCAGTTGAATTTCCATAATGAGAATTGCTGAAGCTACTAGCTAAATAACCGTTTTTGATATGTTTATGCTATAATTATTTAATTTGCCAGTTCTGATATAAGGCGATAATCGTTAATTCATCCCTGCCATAAATGGAATGGGATGATCGTGTCATTAATCATACTTACAAATGACAAATAACTTTAAACTTTTGGCAGCCTTAATGAGTAATATGCAACTTATTTAATTAAGCGATCGCCAATAGCAACTGTGCCGTCAGCAATCACCTTTGCCAAAACTCCTGTTTGTTTGCGATCAAAATGCTCTTGTAGTAAAGATAATAACGGGATATCTCGTTCTCCCGTATCTGGATTCACATCTATATTTAAGCAACGATTAATCGGTGCGGTAATTTCTAACCGTGCCGTACCTAGTTGTATTTCTTGCCCCACCCAGTCAAATTCTGCCCAAGCTGGTACTTCCTCTAGTAAAACATTAGGGCGGAAGCGACGAACATCAATGGATTTACCAACGCTCACTTCGAGTCGATCCAAAGTTGCCTGCCCGATCAATGATAAATGTACTGGTTCGCGATCGCTATAGCGAGTTTTGCCAGTGCTGGAGCCTACTAGCTTTAAGGGGGCGCGATCTGAATGTCTTGCAGTTTGGCTGGGGTAAATAGCTGCTAGATAACCAGTAAAAAAAGCGCCAATTTCCAAACGTCCATTTGGGGTATCGCAGGAAGCAACTAAGAGTTCTACACCCTGACGCTTGACTGTTAACATACCTGTTTGCGGATCGTATTGACAATTCAACGCCGCTAAAGCTGCCCAGTCAGCTTGCATAGCAAAGTTTTGCTTTTTCATCCAAGGAATTGATGTAGAAGCGGCAAGAATTTCATCTCTAAAAGCAACATCATCATACATCAAGGCAAAAGCGCGATCGCCTGGAATGCCATGCCCAGCTTGCAAGAAAACTCGCTCCTGGGCTTGGGGCGTTAACCCTTTTACTGGATGGATGAATAACTGTTTAACTCGCACGTTTGTTATGGAAGGGGTGAGAGGTTAGAGGCGAGAGGTTAGAGGTGAGGGGTAAGGGGTAAGAAATTTTGACTTTTGACTCGATCCTAGCGTGCGGTGAAGGTAAAGCTTTTCACACTTCACACTTTCTCCGTAAAGACGTAGTACTACGTCTCTTGTACAGACGTAGCACTGCTACGTCTCTCACACTTTATCCTTTTTCTAATTTGTTTTTTCTGCTGCTGCTTGATTTGGTTTTCTCGCACCTACTCCAGAGCCTAGGCTGCGGAAATAAAGCCCTCCCACAGTCAATAAAAATACGACATAAGCTACTGCTTGCACGAGGAAAAGATTTTGTCTGTAGCCAAATAAAGCTTTAAGTATTAAGCCAGGAAATTCATCGTCAGGTAAGATTTTGGAGGTATCCCAAACTCTTGACCCCAAAATACAAGAGGGGTTTTTGCTAAATCGTTCGTAATAGAAACAAAGACTTTGGGAGGAGCGATCCATCTGGGCAAGGGTACCAATAGCAGTGTCAAAATGCGCTAATGCCGAAACAACTAGCCCTGCGACAATCAGCAGCAATAAAATGCCCATGACTTGGAAAAAGGAGCGGATGTTGATCTTAACGCCCCACCGAAACAGTAGAACTCCAAAGGTGATCGCAACTAATATGCCACTAATAGCACCAACAGCAGGGAAAAATCCCTGTTGAAAATTGGCAGCAATAAATAGAACGGTTTCAAAGCCTTCTCGCAAAACAGCAATAAAAATTAAGCTGAAGATCCCCCAACCAGCAGCAGCACTATTTTGTTTTAAAGCAGAGGTGATACTTCCTTCAACTTCTGCTTTCATAAACCGCGCTTGACGAGTCATCCAAATCAGCATCCAACTCAGCATTGCGATCGCTATGACGCTGAAGACGGCTTCCATCAGTGGTTCTACTACTGGAGTGTATCTTGGATCGGCTGCACCCAAAGTTTGAATTAACAAGCCAAATAGCACACCTATGAGCGCACTTGCAGCAATTCCCGCCCCAACGCCAGCATAAACCCAATTATTAAGTTGGCTCTGCTTTGCTTTTTTCAGGAAAGCCAGTACAATACCTACCACTAAGGTAGCTTCTACTCCTTCCCGGAGTGTAATTACAAACGTAGGTAGAGCAGCACTAAAACTCATATATTTTCTCTAAAGCTTATTGTCAAGGTGTTTCACGCTACGCGAAAGGTAGCTTCTCACTTAAAGACTTCTAATGGGAACACTACTTACTACTCATTACGGGCGCACAGCTGTGCGCTCCTACTAATTACTTTTTAGGCGGCAATGCCACTAAAATCTCGCAGCATCTTTTTAATTTCTATGTTGTGCAACTCTTCGGTGCCAATCATAGTACGGGCGAATTCTTCGAGATAAACACTGGCATCGGCAACCGTAGCAAGTAAATTTTTATACAAATCTAGTGCTTTCTTTTCATGTGCCAGACTTTCTTCGAGAATATCTCGCACCGAATGTTTGTAGCTTTCTTCCATTGGAGCGATTCTGAGGCTGGGATGCCCCTCTAACCCAGTCAGGATTTCCCCAACTTGTTGAGCATGGGTGAGAGATTCTGTTGCTTGGAGCTTAAAAAACTCCACAATTGGAATTCGATTCGGCCCTGTCACCATCAGCGAATAGTGGGTATAACGCACTACCCCTGCAAGTTCAAATTCCATGATGGAATTTAGTAGTTCAATGGCTGTTTTATGATCTAGATCTCGCATTTTTTGTTATTTGTCATTTGTCATTTGTCCTTTGTTAATAGTAGGGGTGCAAAGCAATACACCTCTACTACTGAACACGCAGGATCTATAACTTTAACAAAACCTACGTCTAAGCTGATGGATTAGAATTGTTAATTACTTTTTGTGAGTTCTGCTCAATTGTCTTCACCAACTGAGTTACTTCAGCAGGGGTATTAACTGGTTGGGCGGGAGGAATTACCGCAGGCCAAGTTTTGGCAAGTTCGCTCATGCTTGAAGCGATCGCTTTGTTGGCTTCTGGATTTGAAGCAGCCAACTGCTGAGAAATTCCTTGGAAGAGTTGATTAGCATAATTGACAAAGCCGCGAGAATCTTGGTATTCAATTGCTGCGGCAATTTTGCCATTAGCGATTGCTGCACCATATTCTGAGTTGGCTGCATCCAACAATTCGTTAATCACCTGTAAGACAAAAGGGGGTGAGGTGCGTTGATTTTCGGGTAAAGCAGCGATCGCGCTATCAACTGCATCCATCGAAGTCTTAAAATCAGTGTTTACCTTAGCTGCTTTCGGTTGAGCCTTCACCAAATCTTGCAAACTAATCAAACTCGTCTTAAATTCTTTCACGTTGCGCTCGTTGAGTTGATCTTCAACGTCAACATAAATTTCTTCAACTGGATGGCCGATGTGAGGTTCTGCTTGCTTCGGTTGCTGTTGAGCTAGTAATTCTTTGGCTACGATCAGATGACCTTTCATCAAGCTCAGTTTGGACATATAATCCACATCTTTCGCAACACCAGTCAGCACTACATCCTCAACTGTCACCATGTCCTTAATTTTGTCGAACTGCTCCTGAGAAATCACCTTTTTCGAGACTAATTCTTCAGGACTAGCGTAAGGACGATTAGCTTGAATCTTATTTGATAGAGCCGGAATACCCAACGCTGCTTCAAATTTATCTAGTTCGGAGAGGATCGCTGTGTTGATGTTGATTTGATCTTTTCCGGCAGGATTTGGACTGCTGCTTGTCGCAGTACTTGTATTAGTAGCCGCTGGAGGTGATTGGGTGGCGTTATTACTAGCATTTGGCGTTTGACTACAGCTAACCAGGATTACCAGTAGAGCAGTGGTGATGCTAATGAACAAGAAACGTAAGATGGACATAATTTTTATCTGGGATACGGTTAAAAATCTATCTAGTGGACGAGGCGAAAGTGTATGCTATGTAAGTGATGCAGTTGAAAATTACAGCTATTGAGATATTTTGTCAACTTATTGGCAAATAATTTCAACTAAGTTGGGCTTATCACTTCAAATACACCCATGCAACCAGCTTCTGCGATCGCATCTTGATGAGGATGAAACATATACTTGCCAGGATATTTGTAAGCAAATTCCAAGATATGCCGTTCAGTCGTCCCCATCGTGATTACATCAGTTTGATGAGTTGGGGTGAGAGTCATCCCGGTGGGATAAACCTGGAAGAAGTTAGCGTGTAAGTGAAATGTCACGGCAGGATCTAATTCAATCATGTTGAGGACATACAGCCGAACAAGCTGATTTTGGTATATCGGGATCGGATGCATCATGTAATAATCCGGCTGTCCGTTAAAAGCATACATTTCATTGCGGCTGTCCTCATTCACGTCATAACCACCCATAACCAGCACCATTTCATCCGCTGGGGGACGTTTTTGGGGTGGATCGATGATGAACATTCCAAACATACCTTTGCCGATGTGGCGTGTCACAGGCTCGACGTGGCAATGGTATAAATGCAGACCATACGGTTCGGCATCAAATTCATAAATTGTCGCTGCACCATGACGAACAGGACGGATACCGTCATCTTCAGCCGGGTGAGTGCCATGAAAGTGCAAAGAGTGTGAGTGTCCACCTTGATTGAGAAAAAGGATACGGATGCGATCGCCTTGTTTTGCCCGCAGTGTTGGCCCTGGTACCCGATTATTCAGATTCCAAGTATTAAAAGTAACAGCAGAATTCAGTTGAATTGTGGAAGTTCCAGCAATGATGCGAAATTCTCTAATCGTGCGTCCGTTTTCGCGCTTGACTGTCCCATAGTCAAAATCTCTTAATACAGCCATCGGATTGACATTACCGTTCAGTTTCTCACCTTGGTGTTGTGGCGGTACTCTGACGACTTGAGACTTACCTTGGATCGAGTTTTGGAGCGCAAAACCAGCAGCAGTTAAACCAACCCCTGCAATGCCGAATTTCAGCATTTGACGGCGGCTCAAATTAGTTTTGCCCAGTACAAAATGGTTAGGCATGAAATCGCCAATAGTAGTAGCAAATGCAATTCAATTTTGATTATATTGAAAATTATTTGCAAATAACTCAGATCCTTGAGTATATTTGCAAGGGTGTTTGATGTCAATTGTTATCAATTAACATCGAGTAGTTTGATTCACCCCGCGCTCGTAGGGGCTGGTTTAACAATAATAAATATTAGCTGGAAGGCAAATGGGAAGGGCAACCAAAGAGGTCAAAGCCTCTTTCCACTCGTTATTAGGCTGTGGTGGGTAACGAGCAGGTGGGGATGTGCATCCTCATGCATTAGCCTCAATGAAGCGAGGGTATATGGCGTTTTTGCCTGCGTTGAAAGCGAGTCCAAAGCAATACTAAAGCAAATATTAAGGTTGAAAGCAGTACTACACTAGCTCCAGAGGCAACGTCAAAGTAGTAGCTGAGGTAGATACCAACGAACGCGATCGCAGCGCCTAAAAATCCTGAAATAATCATCATGTAGCCAAAGTGATTGCTCAATAGTCGCGCGATCGAAGCGGGGATCACGACGGCTGAAATAATCAGCGTCACCCCTAATACGTTCAGCGTCGCCACCAGTAAAGTTGCCAGCATCAACGCAAACAGGGTATCCATCGCCAATACAGAAACACCGTGAACTTGAGCAACTTCGCGATCAAAACACCAGAACAGTAAAGGGCGATAAAAGAAAAAAATCAGGCTGAGGATAACAACAGTAACACCCGTAACCACCCACAAATCGCTAGGGGAAACGCCCAGCACGTTACCAAACAAAGCAGCTTCAAAGTTCTGGCTGAATTTGCGATATGTGCTGATAACGGCTACTCCCAAAGCAAAACTAGCCGTCGTCACAATACCAATGGCTGCGTCTGAGTAAACTCTACGCCCAGTTAAATATTGGATCAATAGAGCAGCGCCAAAACCCCAAATTCCAGAGCCAATGTAGAAATTAAGCCCCAAGACATAGCTCAAGACGGCTCCCCCCAAAATGGCATGGGAAAGGCCGTGAGCAATGTAACTCATGCGGCGGGTGATAATATACACTCCCATCACACCACATAATAGCCCCGCCATCATACCCACTAGAATGGCACGAGTAAAAAACTCATAACGAAACGGTTCGAGTAAAAAATTCATTACCTTTTAAGTAGAGTTTGATTTGGAGGAGCGCAAGATTGGCGGTAAGTTGTCTTGCATTTGATGGCGTAAGGAAGTTCCGCCACTGGCGATTAAAATTCGATCTGCTTGGTGGAAAACTACCATCTCTGCGCCAAACGTCTTTTCCAGGTTAGCGGCAGTGAAAATATCGATCGGTTGACCTTGACAAATTAAGCCGTGATTGAAACACACTACCCAAGGTAGATGTGTAGCTACCGAGTTGAGGTCGTGAGTTGAGAGTAAAATTGTCAAGCCTTGCTGATTCAGATCTGCCAACAGGTGTAAAAGTTCGTGCTGAACGTGCAAGTCTGAACTGCTGGTAGGTTCATCCAAAAGTACAATTTCTGGTTTGCCTACAAGCGCACGGGCGAGGAAAACCCGCTGCTGTTGTCCCCCAGATAGTTCGCCGATTGGCTGACGGGCGACGTGTTCGACTCCGACACGGTGGAGTAGTTCTCTTGCAGCGGCGCGATCGCCTTTTGAAGACCAAGGTAAAATCTTCTGTTTTTGGTAACGCCCCATCATCACCACTTCTTCCGCTGTAACTGGAAAGTTCCAGTCCACCGTTTCCACTTGAGGCACGTAACCGACCTTCGGTGGAGCGATCCCAGGCTTTAAGCGTCTCCCCCGAAACCAAATCTCTCCCGCCCAAGGGTGAACTAACCCTAAAATTGCTTTAATTAAGGTACTTTTACCGCTGCCTGACGGTCCTACTAAACCAGAGAGTTGACCGGGGTATAAAGTCAAATTCACCCGTGTAAACACTGGTTGAGTCTGATAACCGCAGGTAAGATTTTTAACTTCGAGAATTGGTTCCATTAATAAGACATGAGCAGTTCACAAGGCAGATGCAGAATTAAGACTAGATGATGAATGTAGTATTTCAGCTAGTCTTAGTTTTTTATTCACTATTGAGAGGTTTTTGTGGCTGTCGCTGTTGAACCTACCACATTAGCAGTGTTGAGGCGATCAACTAGCTTTGGGTTACCTCCCAAATTTTCAGCAATAATGCGCAAATTGTTAGCCATCATGCCAATGTAAGTATGCTGAGGATTAGTATTTTCCATCGCATTGGCTAACCCCTCACCAGGTAATTCGTCATCAGCAGTATTGGCTGTTTTCACCTTTGCTTCGCGGGCAATTTGTTCTTCTACGGTGCTGGGGTATACCTCTGAGCCAAAAATTGCTGGCACACCAAGTTTACGAATTTGATCGATTAGCCTTGCTACGTCTTTGGCGGAAGGTTCCCTAAAATCTGAGGGTTGGATGGCACCAATCACGTCAAAGCCATATTCTCTTGCCCAATATGCCCACGAGTCGTGGTAGGTTAAGAGTTTGCGGTTTTGAGGTGGAATACTTGCTACAACTTGCCGCGTTACCTTGTCTAGGGCATTAAGGCGTTGCAAGTAGTTTTTCAAATTCTTGGCGTAGTAATTTTTGCCTTCTGGATCTAATTTAGTTAACTGTTGGGCGGCGAGTTTGGCATAAGCTTCAGCATATTTGGGATTAACCCACAAATGAGGATTGGGATCTCCTTTTTCTTTGGGGAAACTGAAGTCGAACAACCACTGATTTTTGTTGATGGTGTTATTGCCAAGTTCGTAAATATTAGTATCTTTTGGTTTAGAGGCTTGTGCTAGTTTTACCGTAGGAACTTCCAAACGCAAGCCATTGACGAAGATCAGATTTGCTTTGGATAGCAAATCGGCATCTGAAGGACGCGGTTCAAAAGTGTGCGAGTCTGTCCCTTCTGGAATCACGCCTTGAACTCGAACGCGATCACCAGCAATATTACTGACAATGTTGGTTAAAGGAGCTACCGTTGTTACAACTAAAGGCTTATTTTGCTGCGTCTGGTTTCCAGCCTGAGCTAGTGTAGCAGCTGTTGCTAGACTAGGCTCTAATACCCGCTCGTTCTGAAATGCACTGCAAGCGATTATTGTCAAGCTAAATCCTAACAGCAACGCAGAAATTTTTCTCATTGGTGGTCTTTACAGAGCAATATAGTTAAATAGAGCCTTTTTTTGCCTAAAAATACAATGCCCTACCTGGGCATATACTGAGTATCAATGGCTATCTCTCAATCTTTTCTCTCACACACTACGGACGCTACAAGCAGCGAGTTTGCATTGTGGTTGAGCAGCAGTACAATATTACACCTGTTGCTGGAGAGTAATAAACCGAAATAATTTGTAGCTGCATAGAAAAATAACTTAAGCAGCCGTTACTGTTGAATTTCTAGGGTTAAAATATAGGTTCCCAATTGCACTTTTTCTGACCACAATTCATATTCCACTCGTAATAGGTGTGGTATAGGGCGACCAACTAGAGTCAAGCGACGGG
This sequence comes from Leptolyngbyaceae cyanobacterium, assembly GCA_036704105.1. Taxonomy (GTDB): domain Bacteria; phylum Cyanobacteriota; class Cyanobacteriia; order Cyanobacteriales; family Chroococcidiopsidaceae; genus Chroococcidiopsis. The sequence goes on from DATNQH010000054.1 coordinate 8,634, forward strand.
TGAAGTTGCGTAAATGGATGCGATCGCATTCCGGCTGCTGGTTGTTTAACCAATAATGGCTAATCCCATAAACTCCTTGTTCCCAGAAGTGTCGATAATTCAAAGACGCATTCGCCTGCATTGTCATAGTTACGCGGTATGGTGAAATTTCCAACCATAGCAGGCGCGGATTTTTAGGATCTGGATCTGGGGCGAATTTTTCCTTTGGTAGGGGTGGAACTGTTAACAATAAATTAAATCTCTCGCAATCTTTCTGCTCAAGCGTTGCAGCAGTTTTCGTTACAGACCAAACTGGTAAGTCTGTAGAAGTTAGTGAGAGTAGCACAGATTTGCGGTGATGCATCAACATAAGCGGCTAGAACAAGGGTGTAGGGTGGGGGAAAGGATGAAGTATGTAGAGACGCAATATATTGCGTTTGTATGTTAGCGAAGCTTACCGAAGGTATCGGGCAGCGCCAAGTGTGTACAGACACGAGGAGCGCAGTGTCAAGTAGTGGTGAGTAAGGGATTAGTGGTTGCTTCTTTAATTACAAATTACAAATTATAAAAAGATTTTCCTAATTGTTTTAGTTAAGAAAAGGATAGGATTGAAGCGCTCAGTCACAGGTTAGTTTATCCTAATGTTGGTTTCCACCGTCGCAGTAGAAGCTACAGAAAAACAGCAAAGTTTGATTATTAATAAACCCCAGTCGGGACTAAGTTTACAGGGTAAGATCCGAGTTCCAGGGGATAAATCTATTTCCCACCGAGCTTTGATGCTAGGTGCGCTTGCTTCTGGTGAAACTCAAATCCAGGGGCTGTTGCTGGGAGAAGATCCCCGTAGCACTGCTAGCTGTTTTCGGGCTATGGGAGCAGAAATTTCGCCACTAAATACAGAACTAGTACAAGTTAAAGGAATTGGTTTGGGTCAACTGCAAGAGCCTGTGGATATATTAGATGCAGGTAATTCTGGCACTACGATCCGGCTAATGTTAGGAATTTTAGCCTCTCACCCCGGTCGATTTTTTACTGTGACGGGAGATAGTTCCTTGCGATCGCGTCCCATGTCCCGCGTAGTCAAGCCTCTGCAACAAATGGGGGCGCAAATATGGGGACGCAATAATAATTCTTTAGCACCGCTAGCAATTCAAGGACAAGCCCTCAAATCAATTCATTATCAATCCCCTATCGCTTCAGCACAAGTTAAGTCTTGTGTTCTGCTGGCGGGACTGATGACAGAAGGAAAAACTACTGTGACTGAACCAGCCCTTTCCCGCGATCATAGTGAAAGGATGCTGCGAGCGTTTGGGGCTGAACTTAGTGTCGATCCCGAAACTAAGAGTGTAACTGTTACTGGCCAGGCTCAGTTGCACGGACAAAAAGTAGTGGTTCCGGGTGATATTAGTTCTGCTGCTTTTTGGTTAGTAGCTGGCGCGATCGTACCTGGTTCTAATTTGCTGATTGAAAATGTCGGTGTCAATCCTACCCGTACAGGCATTTTAGAAGCTTTAGAGATGATGGGAGCAGATATCCAGTTAGAAAACGAGCGCACGGTGGCTGGGGAACCAGTGGCTGACTTGCGGGTGCGTTCGGGTTCCCTCAAGGCTTGCACCATTGCTGGCGATTTAATTCCTCGGTTAATTGACGAAATTCCAATTTTGGCAGTAGCAGCTGTGTTTGCTCAAGGTACAACAATAATTCGGGATGCTGAGGAATTGCGGGTAAAAGAAAGCGATCGCATTGAGGTGATGGCAAAGCAGTTAAACTCTATGGGAGCTAAAGTAACAGAATTACCTGATGGGATGGAAATTACTGGTGGTACTCCGTTAACAGGTACTGATGTGGATAGTTATACCGATCATAGAATTGCTATGAGTTTTGCGATCGCAGCTCTCAATTCTACTGGTACTACTACTATCAATCGTGCTGAAGCTGCTTCGATTTCCTACCCAGATTTTATCCCTACGCTGCAACAAGTTTGCGGACAATAGGAGCAAGGATAAATGCTGAATTATTAATTATAAATTATGGAAAGTAGATAAGTAGGGTGGGCAATGCCCACCCTACTTTTCAAGTAGTTAAACAGCAACCGCACTCCTTACTCGATCTCGATTATGAGGTGCTTCAAAATCAATGATTGGTCCTTTAGGAACGATGCGAGTAGGATTAACATTGGGGTGACTCTTGTAATAATGGCGTTTAATGTGGTCAAGATTACAAGTTTCCCTAACTCCGGGCTGCTGATACAGATCTTTCAGATAGTTCCACAAGTTAGGATAATCAACAATTCGGCGTAAATTGCATTTAAAGTGAACGTAGTAGACCGAATCAAAGCGTAAAAGGGTGGTGAACATACACCAGTCAGCTTCAGTGATGATATCACCACATAAATACCTTTGCTTAGCTAATACTCCTTCCCAATAATCTAAAGCATCAAATAATTCTGTTACCGCCTCTTCATAAGCTGATTGCGTAGTAGCAAATCCAGCGCGGTATACACCATTATTGATCGGTTGATAAATAGCATCAATCGTCTCGTCAATCTTTGAGCGCAAATCTTGCGGATAGAAGTTTACATCTTTTTGAGCAATACTATCAAATTCTGTATCCAACATCTGGATAATTTCGCGGGATTCATTATTGACAATTGTGCCTGTTTGTTTATCCCACAAAACTGGAACAGTCACCCGTCCACTATATTTAGGCTCAGCTTTAAGGTAAAGTTGCCATAAATAATTAGTATGGTTAACGGTATCGGGAATTGCACCAGATTCATCAGAAAATTCCCAACTATTTTGGTCAATTTCTGCTGCAACTACTGAAAGACCGATCGCATCTTCTAACCCCTTTAACTTGCGCAGAATTGCAGTTCGTTGCGCCCAAGGACAAGCCCAAGAAATATATAAATGATATCGTCCAGATTCAGCTTTAAATCCACTAGAACCATCGGCTGTAATTTTGTGGCGGAATGTAGTTGAGGGGCGGATGAATCTTCCTTGTTCATCTTCTTGATCCCGTCGAGAAATCCACTTGCCTTCCGCGAGGATACCTAAACCCATTATCTACCTCTGTTAAAAGCTTGAATTTGTCAGGAAACTAAAAACTTGGCTCAGTTTATGTTTATATTTTAACTAAGTAACATCATCAAGTGCTGACTATCATCAGTCTGGGGATGCATGACCGAACAATTCGCAATCCGCAATCCGCAGTTCGCAATTAAATACAAGAAATATCATTAATTGTTTAATTATTAATTAACGGGTCTCAAGCCTTGGCTGATTCTAAGAATCAGGCGTCTTCTGGCGCGTGGTGGGTTCAAGCCCCCACTAATTGCAATTACGAATTGTAATTACGAATTGCGAACTGCTCTTGACGAGCAACAAGTTCTATTTTGATTTCACAGCAGGATTAGTGTGAAACAAGTTCGAGGTATTGCAACATTCACATTCAGCATAAAATTGTCGGCCACTCTTGCGAATCTTCTCCTTACCACCGCAAGCCGTACACATAAAGTTTATGCTAGTGTTTCCATTGCATTCCATACACTTGAAGTAGTAGCCATACTTGCCATATTCGATAGATAACTTGTAATGCTGGCAGTGGCGACAAACTATTTTTCCTACTGGCTGCACCTCAGTTGTATTTGCTTGTTTGGGCTTATCTACACGGGATTGGAAGTTCAAATTTGTTTGCTCAGGCTGTTTGCAAGTGAAGGGTTTGTGATGAGTGAGCAAAAATTTAGTAGTTCTGGTCAATTCATTCTGAGTAAATGAGTAATTCGACACTGTTAGGTCGAGATTAAACCAACTATTATCCTTATTGCTTTTTTCTATTTTTACCCGAATTCTTTCTGCCACTTGGTCAGCTTTACACACTTCACCCAAAAGTACTTTGTTTGGGCGTTTGATGATTCCTGAATCAGAAATTGCCACTAGAATATCAAGGGGCATATTTCGGAAGGTAGCTTGACGCAAACCCAAGATTTTATCTAAGAGAATTTCGGCGCGATCATTCAAGTATTTTCTGAGAAATTCTCCCTGCCTTTGAGCCTGAAGTACAGGTGAAGGCATTCCTTTAGGTTTACCATTAAACCAGCGTATCCACTCGCCGTTTTCGTTGATCTCAATGCTAGTTGTGACGCTTTTACTTTCAACAATGAAGATACCATATTGGTGCAGGATCAAATGATCGATCTGCGCCGAGTCTTGTTCTTTTTCGATGCGAAGGTTATTAAAGACAAAGACATTTTTATCTTCTCCAAAAGCTCGACGGAGGTAGTAAGCCATCTGTGCTTCTGCTACTCTACCTGCTTTGGCAAACTTGTCTTCTGAAGAAAGTTCATCCAGTTCTTTGACAATCATGCTCAACTTCAAGTTTAGTAAGGCTATAGATAGAATGCCCAACTAAACTGCTAAATCTCTGATATCGAGTTTGGCTAATCGTCTATTGACGCGAGGATAATATCTACAAAGGAGCGATCGCCATGACAGAACTCACGATTGACAGAATAGACTCCGAGATCGGGATGATTTTGGTGGTTTCTGATGGTGAAAGTCTTTGCGCGCTTGACTTTGGTGAATATGAAGCGCGAATGCTCAAACTACTTCAACGACGCTACCAACACTTTTATTTCAGACAAAAGAAAAATCCGCTGGGGTTAAGTAGCCGTATCCAAGCGTATCTAGAAGGTGACTTCAACAGTGTAGATGATCTTCCTGTCAGCACGGGCGGTACGCCCTTTCAGCAAAAGGTTTGGACAGCACTGCGAACCATTCCTTCCGGTACTGTTGTTTCCTATGGTCAATTAGCGGCAAAATTGGGTAAACCAACTGCTAGTCGTGCAGTTGGCATGACAAATTCACTTAATCCTGTGGCGATCGTGCTTCCTTGTCATCGGGTAATTGGTGCTACAAGCTTAACTGGTTATGCGGGTGGTTTAAAGCGCAAAAGTTGGCTACTTCAGCACGAAGGTGTTGACTTGACATTTAGGCTTCGTTCAAAATCTTAGGTACTTTGAAAAAGTCACCGTCCTGTTCTGGCGCACTTTTAAGCAGAAGATCGCGATCGCTATAAGGTTGCAGTTCATCTCTTCGCGTCACATTACTAACATCAATTGCTCGTGTCGTGGGTTGAACATCACTAACATCAAGTTCGCTCAATTGTTCAAAATAATCCAAAATACTGCTTAGCTGAGTAGTAAACTGCTCCTCTTCTTCAGGTGTTAATTCTAAACGAGCCAAATGGGCAACTTTACGAACTTGTTCTTTGTCAATCATGGAAATGATGAATTATGAATGATGAATTATGAATGCTGAATTCAGCAATATAAAGACTGAATTCAGCATTCAGCATTTAGCATTTTAAAAAAAGATATTCTTTTGCATTCTTCCGCTCGTTTTCAGCCAGTTTTGGGCTTCTAGGTAGTTATTGGGATCGATTTGAATTGCTCGTATCCAATACTCAGCTGCTTGGTTAAATAATTTGTCAGCTGTGTCAACGTCTGCTGCATCCTTAGCTCTTTCCCCTTGGTAGTGGTAAATTACCGCCATATTATTCAACGCCTGGGGCAGGTTGGGGTTCGATTCCAGCGCCTGTTCGTAGTATCCCAAAGCTCTGTCGTGTTCGCCATTGCTGGTATGGATTAGCCCCATGTTGTAAAGGATGTAGCTGCGATCAAAGGGATCTTCCTCTAGTTCTAGGGCTTGGTAATAGTTATTTAAAGCTTCGGCGTATTCTCCATCCGCCTGAGCTGACATCCCGTCTCGGTAATAGGCAAAAGCTTCTTTGGCTTTTTTGTTGGCTGGCAGAATTTTCAGAATCAAGTCTGCCATGACGGTGAAAGATTTGTCAATAAAGTTATCGTTACGTTGGATTCTTGGCATATTGCCTCTGTAGTGTGGACGCGCTGTGACTCTGATTAGCCAGGGGTTTGTCGCTTCTGCTAATTTATTGTAATTGAGTGCTGATTTACCTTGCCTAGGTCTTTCATTAATCTTGTTAAACAGAAGTTAGAAGTCAGAATCCAGCAGTCTGGAGTAATTTCTCCCCCAGCCTCTGCAACTCCTGCTTCCCCTACAATTTCAACGAAAAGTATTAGATTCGGGTTTAAATGTTAGGTGGCAGTTGAGGTATTTGAATTATTTGTGACACAACAGAAGAAGCACGCTCAAACTTTGGCTGGAATTGCGGGAATTGTGGCGGCGGCTACCCTGCTGAGTAAACTGGTGGCACTGGTGCGGCAACAAGCGATCGCTGCTGCTTTTGGTACAGATGAAGCCTTTAATGCTTACAATTATGCCTACCTCATCCCTGGCTTCTTATTAGTGTTGCTAGGTGGAGTTAACGGGCCGATCCACAGTGCAATTGTCAGCGTCTTAGCTAAACGCGACAAAGGAGAAGCAGCACATTTAGTAGAAACTGTCAGCACTTTGGTAAGCGCAGTGCTGTTGCTCTTAGCTATTGGTTTGTTCTGCTTTGCTGATTTCTTTATTTATCTAGTCGGGCCTAAATTAAGTTCAACAGCTCATGCGATCGCAACCCAACAGTTGCAGATTATGGCTCCAATGGCAATTCTCGCTGGACTGATTGGCATTGGCTTCGGCACTCTCAACACAGCTAATCAATACTGGCTACTCTCCATCAGCCCTGTATTTTCTAGCATCACGATTATCATTGGTATTGGCATCTTATATTTGCAACTGGGTAACAAGCTGCTCTCACCCCAATACGCTCTTTTGGGCGGACAAGTTTTAGCTTGGGGAACTTTAGCAGGAGCAATTTTACAGTGGTTGGTGCAGCTAATCGTTCAGTGGCGGTTAAAACTAGGCTCGTTACGCCTGCGGTTTGATTTTCACTCGCCAGCAGTAAAGGAAGTAATCAAACTGATGGGGCCTGCCATCTTTGCTTCTGGAATGCTACAAATTAACCTCTACACCGATATGTTTTTCGCTTCTGGCATTCCTGGTGCTGCTGCTGCTTTTAACTATGCCAATTTACTAGTGCAGACTCCCTTGGGAATTATTTCTAACGTAATTTTGCTGCCTTTGTTACCCATGCTTTCCCAGCTTACCGATCCTGCTGACTGGGGTAGTCTCAAACTGCGCATTCGTCAGGGTTTGCTCTTGAGCGCCATTACCATGCTGCCGCTGGGGGCGCTGTTTGTTGCTCTAGCGGTTCCAATTGTACAAGTCATTTTCGAGCGCGGGGCATTCGATCCGGCTGCGTCAAAATTGGTTGCATCCGTGCTAGCTGCTTACGGCATTGGGATGTTCGTTTACTTGGGGCGTGATGTTTTGGTAAGAGTATTTTATGCTTTGGGCGATGGAGATACGCCGTTTCGCGTTAGTTTATTTAGTATCTTACTCAATGCCTTATTAGATTTTATTCTTGTTAAACCCTTTGGCGCTCCAGGTATAACTTTGGCAACAGTAGGGGTAAATATTATTTCAACAATCTTGTTTTTATTGTTGCTCGATCGCAAACTGAATAAGTTGCCATTGCAGCAGTGGAGTGTGCCTATCCTGAGTTTAACTGCTGCCAGCTTTCTAGCAGGCCTGGCAAGTTGGTCTATTCTTTGGAGCTGTCAACACCTGTGGGGTAGTAAGGGTTTACTATTACAGCTATTGCAACTGAGTCTGTCTGGAATAGTTGGCATTGGCATATTTGGTGCGATCGCAGCGCAGATGAAATTACCAGAGGTCGATCTTTTTATGTCGCGCCTACGTCAACGTTTTATTAGAGGAGCTAGGAACTAGGCGCAAGAATTGAGAGATGCGGAATATCCCCCAGCCTCCCCGGCTCAATAATTGCGGAACATTAGTATTGCTTTTTACATCAAAAGGAGTATTTACTTAACCGCTAACTGGCTCTAGCATCGTGGAGGAAAAGAACATGAAACTGAAACTTTTATCGATTACGGCACTACTGATCGCTGTTGGCTTAGCAACTCCTGTTCGAGCAGATGAGGTCCGCCAGACTAACGAGCAACAAACAGTTCAGCGTAGGAGCGATCAAGATTATAATTGGCAGTGGGATCGTCGGGATAGACGACGAGATGATGGTGATCGAAGTGTAGAGGTTGAGACTGAAGGCGATCGCTCTGACTGGAGTCGTAGAAACAGACGAGATGATCGCTATAATGATTTCCACAACGATATCGATGAAATCTATCAAGAAGTGCTAGGGCGCAGTGTCGACAATAAGGGTTTACGAACCTACAGCAAACGCTTAGAAAAAGGTGATTCGCTACGAGAAATCCGCACTGACATTGCCCAAAGTGATGAAGCTACAGATGTAGTTAAAAGTATTTATCGTGATATCACGGGGCGCAATGCTAGCCGCAGCACAATTAAAGATTATACTCGCAGGCTAGCCGCAGGTTGGACGCTAAACGACGTGGAGGACGATATCAGCGATAGGTAATAATTTAAAAACTTTGCCCGATTGAGTTAAATTAGGCAAAGTTTTTACAGATGATTGTTAATAGTTAATCGGACTACCGTTAATTGTCAATTCCTATTCACAATTAACTTATAAATCAGCCTTACAACTCACGCTGATATTTTTCGAGAATGTCCATTAAGTTAACTTGGCATTGCACGGGCAGCAAATCGCTTAATGGAACTTCCTTTCTACCACCGCCAACTTTAATTGGAATATTTTGCAGGGTTTGTAGAACTCTGTCTTCATCGAGAGATTGAGAAGTCAAAATTGGATATAGCTGTTCAGCAACAACAGTATGCAAGTGGGCATCAGATAAGTAAAGATGCCACTTAGCAATATCTATATAGACGTTTTCGCCAATTTCAGCAGCGATCGCTTCAATAATTTCAGTAGTACTTTGTTTAGCCATGAGACTTAACTCTTTTACTAAGAGCGATTTATTTATCTACTGGAAACCATCTCTCACTGACACGAATAATTCCACTGTCCCAAGTTCTAACCCAACACTTGCTTTAGTCTAGCTGAGGGTAGATTTGGAAGCTGTGTCTTGGGGTGTTTGTTCGGAATAGTCAGCTAGAGCAGAAATATAAATTAGATGCAGCAGCAGCACAACTACCCAGCCGCTAGTTAGCCAAGGCAACCATTCCCAGCTAGCAGACTTTAAGTTGTGAAAAAACCAGAAACCAGAATTGACGGTGGCAAAAATAGCTACGTGCATAGCAAAATTCATCCGATCATCTAAGCGGCGGTAAGCAGGATCGCGACGGTCTGGTTTGCGAGGCCAACGGGGAGGCATAGATAGTAATATTTGTTATTTATTAGTTTTTACGAAAATTACAAAAGTAACTTTCTCAATCATTTTAATAGTTTTCTTGATTCTGTTGGCATGACAGGAGTTTAGATTAAGGCAAATTGATTCAGATTTACTGAGTTCACTACGAAAAGAGTTTGACTGCGATGCTCTTGCAGATTATGTCCTGTTTTTGCTGCCTGTAGGAGACTCAAGCGCGATCGCGTTGCAGTAATTTGCTTTTGATAGTAAGTCAGGGCAAAGATCTGGGAAAACTAAGTAGGTGATAACTAGCTGCGACACCCCCCACAATGAAACTAGATGTTATGCAGATGATTGCAGTCACTCATGCAGGCACACCTTTAATCGCCACGCATGAAATTTGTCTGGTTGTACTTTCAGTGGCGATCGCGATTATTACATCCTACACCGCACTGGATCTAGCTGGACGAGTGACACTAACCGCAGGTCGCGCGCGTAGTTTATGGCTGGCAGGTGGCGCTGGCGTAATGGGAATTGGTGTCTGGTCTATGCATTTTGTAGCCATGCTAGCGTATCACTTATCTATTGGGATCAATTACGATGCCTTGATTGTCTTGGCATCGCTGATGGTAGCAATTGTCACCTCTGGAGTGGCGCTGTTTATCGTTAGCCGTCAGCGGCTGGGATGGCTTCAGTTTCTGGCTGGGGGAGTTTTCATGGGAGTGGGTATTGCTTGTATGCACTACACAGGCATGGCTGCAATGCACCTGCAAGCAATTATTCAGTACGACTCAAAGCTAGTGATACTTTCTTTTGCGATCGCCATTGGTGCTTCCTTAGCTGCCCTATGGCTAGGGTTTCATCTTCGTTCGCAAAATACCTTTATCGGCAGCTGGCAAAAATTTGGCAGCGCAGTTTTCATGGGCGTTGCCATTGCTGGAATGCACTACACGGCAATGGCAGCAGTTCACTTTGTGCCAATTGCTCAAGCCAAATTGCAACCATTGCGTCCTCTAAACCCTACTTTATTAGCTTTGGCGATTGGAAGTGGAACTTTAATCATCCTGGGCATAACACTGTTTACCTCTTTGATAGATCGACGTAGCAGGGATGAGAGGGCAAGAAAAGCACAAGAAGCATCACTAAAGCAGGCTAATGAAGAACTAGAGAGTAAAGTAGAGGAACGTACTGCTCAATTGAGGCAGGCTAACGAGCAATTACAAAGTGAAATCATTGAGCGCCGACGAGTAGGAGAGGAAGTCCGTTTCCTTCAGAAGATGACGCAAGCAATCAGTGAAGCTGTAGATTTTCACTCGGCGCTGGGGGTAGTGTTGCACCAGGTGTGTGAAGTTACAGGTTGGGGTTTTGGCGAAGCTTGGATTCCCAACCTGAATAAAAAAGTTCTCATGTATAGCCCTGCTTGGTATGGCAGTATCCAGAGTCTAGAGAATTTCAGAAAAACAAGTGAGGAGTTGACATTTTCGCCTGCTACTGGTTTACCTGGGCGTGTATGGTTATCAAAACAGCCAGAGTGGATTGAAGATCTCTCAGAACCGAGCGCAGGTTTTATTCGTTCCGAGTTAGCAATCGCTGCGGGTTTCAAAGCTGGTTTAGGAATCCCAATCGTCGCTCATACCTCCCATAATACAGAACCGGAGGTACTAGCTGTGCTGGTATTTTTTATGTTTGAATCTTGTGAGGAAGACAAGCGTCAGGTTGAAATTGTCTCAACAGTTGCGACTCAATTGAGTTCATTAATCCAACGCAAGCGTGCTGAGTCAGCACTGCGAGAAAGTGAAGCCCGTCACCGCGCTGTAGTCGAGCAAACCTCAGAAGGAATTTTTCTGGTTGATGTCGATACTAGACGCATTCTGGATGCTAATGCCGCATTTAGAAATCTACTTGGTTATCAAGACGAACTTCTTGGACTAACACTCTACGATATCGTTGCCCGCGATCACGAGGCTATTGACTGCAATATCCAGCGTATCCTGAAGGAAAAACACTTTTTTATTGGCGAAACGCGATACCACCGCCAGGATGGTTCTTCAATCGATGCTGAGGTTAATGTCAACGCGATCATTTATGGAGGAAGAGAAATTCTTTGTGTCGTAGCTCATGACATTACAGAGCGAAAACAGGCAGAATATGCCTTGCGATCGAGCTTCGCAACCAACCGCGCCCTGCTCAATGCCATTCCAGACTCAATGTTACGCATCAGTTCTGATGGTATCTTTGTCAACTTTAAAGCAGCTAAAGACAATCATCTACCACTACCACCTGGGGAATTTTTGGGTAAAAACGTCTATGAAGTATTGCCGTCTGAGGCGGCTGTGCTAATGATGCATTGCATAGAGCAAGCACTGACGACAAATGAAGTACAAATCTTTGAATATCAGTTGCTGCTCCACGACAAACTACATAGTTATGAAGCGCGGATTGTTGTTAGTGGTGAAGATGAAGTCATGGCGATTGTGCGTAACATTACTGAGCGCAAACAAGCAGAAGCAGAAATTCGCCATGCTTTAGAAAAAGAAAAAGAACTGGGCGAGATGAAATCCAGCTTTGTTACCATAGCTTCCCATGAGTTCCGTACTCCTTTGACCACGATCTTATCTTCATCTGAGTTACTCCAAGATTACGGTAGCCGATGGACTGAAGCAAAAAAACACCAACATTTGCAGCGAATTCAAATGTCTGTCAGACATATGACTGCGTTATTAGACGATGTGCTGTTAATTGGTAAAGCCGATGCGGGAAAACTAGAATGTAGTCCAACCATTCTAGATGTAGTTCAATTTTGTTGGGATTTAGTCGAAGAGATGCAAATGATCGCTCACAGCCACACAATAAGCTTTGTGAGTCTGGGTAACTGTACTGATGCTTACATGGATGAAAAATTGCTGCGGCACATCCTGAGCAATTTGCTCTCTAATGCGATTAAATATTCCCCTCAAGGCGGAAAAGTGTATCTTGAACTAACTTTTGAACCGGAAGAGGTAATTTTCCGCGTTCGAGATCGGGGCATTGGTATTCCGCCAGCAGATCGAGCCAAACTGTTTGATTCATTCCACAGAGCCAGCAATGTCGGCACAATTTCGGGTACGGGATTAGGGCTAGCAATTGTCAAAAAGGCAGTGGATTTACACAGTGGCAAAATTGCGGTTGACTCTGAAGTCGGGTTAGGCACAACATTTGTAGTTTCTCTGCCTTTATACAAGTAATTACAGCTATATGACTAAGATTTTGGTGATAGAAGACGAGCAGTTACTCAGAGAAAATATTTTAGAACTGTTGGAAGCAGAAGGTTTCGAGACAATCGGGGCACAAAATGGTCATGTCGGTATTACTTGGGCGTGGGAGCATAAACCCGATTTGATTATTTGCGACGTGATGATGCCGGAACTTGATGGTTACGAGGTATTGAGCCTACTACGTCAAGAGCCAGCCACAGCAACAATGCCTTTCATTTTTCTCACAGCCAAGGCTGATAAAACCAGTTTACGCCAAGGCATGGAAATGGGGGCGGATGATTACTTAACTAAGCCTTTTACAAAATCTGAATTATTAGGAGCGATCGCAGCTCGCGTCAAAAAACAAGCAGCGCTCTCGCAACAGACAAAACAATTACTCGTAGAACTACGCCGCAATATTGACGAACACAGCAAATATAAAAGCACGAATGTTTTTGTTAATGATTTGCTAGCCCTCAAGCCAGCTAAGTTTACTGGCACAGTTTTAGTAAAAAGTTCTTCTGGGCAGGAATGGACGTTTTACCTGTACCAAGGTCGAATTTTATACGTTACTGGCGGGCTGCATCCTGTTAGACGTTGGCAAAGACATTTAGCTACCTTTTGTCCTCAAATTCAACCCGAACAGTTAAATTTGCCGACTGAGTTGATTAATTCAGCTTGGGAATATCAAGCATTAGGCTTATGGCTAAAGCAGCAACAAATGAGCCGTGAACAAGCAAATAAAATGATTCAAGCGATTGTTGCTGAAGCGCTATTTGATATTTTGCTTGCAGAGCAGGTGATATATCAAAATCAGCCAGAAAATACCCTCCCATTGCAACTTCTATTATTAATTGATGTCGAACAAGTACTGGCAACAGCACAACATCTCTGGCAAAGTTGGCAAACCGCTAAACTGACGAATTTATCTCCTCACAAAGCGCCCAGCCTCAAGCGCCCAGAAGTACTCCAGCAACAAACTTCAGCTGAAACCTATCAACAATTGAAAACACTACTCAACGGGCAACGAACGCTCAGAGATATTGCTGCTCAAATGAAGCATCAAGTTTGGGAAGTCACCTCTTCTTTATTGCCTTATATTCAAACGGGCATAGTCGAGTTGGTGGATGTTCCCGATTTAACTAAACCGATGCCTTCTGATGCTCCTCCAGTACAGCCGATTCAAAATACTTCATTCAAACCTAAGATTGCCTGTATTGATGACAGCCTTTTAATTTGTCAAACTATGGAAGATATTTTAACTAAGGCAGGCTATCAGTTCGTAGGAGTACAAGATCCACTGCGGGCGATCGCTACACTCTTAAGTTGCAAACCAGATTTGATTTTTCTAGATTTAGTCATGCCTCACTTGAATGGTTATGAAATTTGCACTCGTTTACGCAAAATTTCTGCTTTTCACGACACTCCAATTGTAATTTTAAGCGGCAACATCGTTGATCGAGTACGTGCCAAGGTAGTGGGTGCATCTGACTGCCTCGACAAGCCAGTGAAATCTGAGACTGTGTTGAAACTAGTTAGCAGATATTTAATGCCAGCACAAATGAGTGAAGTGTGAGTGGCGAGTAGCGAGAAAGAATTACGAATTACGAATTAATTCTCGTTAGCCTCTATCAAGAAATGGGCAAACTAATTATGTAATCAGTAGTTGCGATACCTACTCATGGGCAAACTAAGTGAGATCGAGAGCAAGGTAGCCACCGATCCTTGGCATACCTTGCCTTGTTTAAAAGTTTAGTTTTTTTTGAGTGGGGCGATCGCAATTACAAAAGTTGTTAATTCTTTGCCGTTATACAAGCGGGTATAGCCAGATGACAAAGATTTTGGTAATAGAACAAGAGCAGTTAGTCAGAAACAGTATTTTAGAACAACTAACGGCTGAGGGTTATGAGACTATTGAAGCTCAAAACGGTCGTGTAGGTTTGACTTTGATAGGGGAACATCAACCCGATTTAATTATTTGCAACTCGATTTTGCCGGAATTGAATGGGTACGAAGTGCTGAAATCTTTACGACAACAAATAGACACCGCACTCATGCCCTTCATTTTCCTCTTTGATCGAGCAGATCGAGCCGATGTGCGCCGAGGTATGGAAATGGGCGCAGATGATTGCTTGACTAACCCCTTCACTCAAGCTGAATTATTGGCAGCGATCGCATCTCGCCTAAAAAAACAAGCAGCTATTATTCAATACGCCGAACGATTACTGACAAGAGCAAGCACGAGTAATAATGAGCGATCGCTTCCCCGCGTGGAGCCTGCTAATACAAGTAATTCTGCCAACACAAGTCATAATGATCCAGCCAAATATCACAGCACTAATACTTTGGCTGATAAGTTTGCATCGCTCAAATCTGCGCAGTTCACTGGCAAATTTTTGATTGCAGCTGCTTCAAACCAGGAATGGATATTTTACCTACACCAGGGAAAAATTGTATACGCTACTGGTGGCAGTAACTCAATCAGGCGTTGGCAAAGACATTTAGCCACATTTTGTCCATCTATTCAACTTAGCCAACAAAACTTACCTGCTGAAATCTTTTCTAGAGAAGCTTGGGATTATTTCTTGTTTGGCTTATGGCTAAAGCAGCAACAAATGAGCCGCGAACAAGCAGCACAAATCGTGCAAGAAAGTGTTACTGAAGTGTTATTTGACATCCTACAAACAGAGCAAATAAATTATCAAACTCAGCCAGAAAATCCCATACCATTTCAACTACTTTTAATTGAATTTGAACCAGCACTTTCCCAAGCCCAAAAACTGTGGCAAACTTGGCAAGCTGCTAATCTTACCAACTTCTTACCCAACAGAGCGCCCACAATCAAGCATCGAGAAGCACTACAGCAAAAAACTGCCCCTGCACTCTACCAACAACTAACAACACTCCTCAACGGGCAACGAACGTTACGAGATCTATCGATCCAAATGAAGCGTCAGACAACAGATGTCACCTTGTCTTTGCTACCTTACATTCAAGCAGGCATGGTGGAATTGGTGGATCTTCCCGATCTCCCCAAGCCGATGTCTGCTGCTTCTGCTTCTCCAGCACCGTCAACACCACCAGTTCAGGCTGCTACACCAACACAACCAATTCAGGCTGCATCTCCAGCACAGCCATCTGTAGCACCACAAGCTGCTTCTGGAAAATCTTTGATTGCCTGTATTGATGACAGCCCAATGGTTTGTCAAACTATGGAACAAATTTTAACAGGAGCAGGCTACCAAATCATCACAATACAAGATCCACTGCGGGCGATTTCCACACTTTTGACTCGTAAACCAGAGTTTATTTTCTTAGATCTAGTCATGCCCAGTCTTAATGGCTATGAAATTTGCGCCAAATTACGCCAAATTTCCCATTTTAAGAAAACTCCAATTGTAATTTTAAGTGGTAATGCGATCGATCCAGCCCGCGCTCAATCAGTAGGTGTATCCGACTATATCGAAAAACCTGTGAAACCTGAAATGGCGCTGAAAATGATTGAAAAGTATCTGTCTAAAACAGCCGCAGCAGTTTCTTAGAAGTTAGTCGGCGTGACGGCAAGGGGCAGAAGAGGGGAGACCTAAATAGTTTTGAGTTTTGAGTTCTAAGTTTTAAGTTAAATGAGCGTTCTTTAACTCAAAACTTAAAACTTAAAACTATTTACCTCTCCTCCTCTTCTGCCCCTT
>DATNQH010000055.1:0-9795 GCA_036704105.1 Leptolyngbyaceae cyanobacterium
GTTGCCTTTCATGAATGTCACGTATGGGTTGAAGAACTCATCAAATCCATTCGCAATAAGCAGGCATTTTATCGCAAAGGCTTAAGAGCTATGGCTCTTATACAGCAAGCACTTTAGCTAGCTCGTCGCCCCCTCAAGCAACTAACAGTTACCTTGTTCGTATAGTAGGTATACTCATAGCAAATATTTTAGTTTTGTGGTGTCTTAACTTTGGTGTAGCTATGCTGTTATATCAAGATAAAAAGCTTCTAGATAAAAAAGTTTGGCAGGAATTGAGCCAGTTTTGGTTTACCCAAGAAAAATTTCTGTTTAGAGCTTTCTTGCACTTAATAGAATATTTGAAAAAGGATTTTCATCCTAACCAAAGAAACAATTTATTTTTGATCGAGCAAGTAAAGGGCTGATATAGGAAACTCATTTGAATCATTGAAATACTTGTCATGCTCGTCATTAGTCATTAGTCATTTGTCATTCGTATTTTAGAACAAAGGACTATTGACTAATGACAAAGGACAACCAATAGAAAGATTTACGAATCATTTAAGGTGGCAATAGCGAACCTACATAGGCTACACAACTATCAACCTATAAACACTTACCTCGCTTGGGTAGAACCGCGATAAATCCGCTCTGCTTGCTCTGGTGGTAGCCACGAGATCGAGGAAGAGCCTTGCTGCGCTCCATTTCCTCCATTTTGATGGTGGGATAAATCGCAAGCTACTAAAGGAGCATTTGTACTAGTAAACTGACCTGGAGTTAAACCATCTTCAGATTCATCATCTAATAGCTGGCTTTGGGGCGCTACATAAGCGTGCTTGACTGGATCGTAACCAAGTACTTCACCAGTTTCCAGGTGATATATCCAACCATAAATCTTAAGTTTCCCTTGATAGAGTTTGGAGTGGATGACGGGATAAGTTTCCAGGTTTTCAATCTGCGTCAACACATTTTCTGCAACAGTAATTTCTAACAACTCCTCACCCGTATAGTTGCCGTAATTTTCTTTCACCAATCGCCGAGTAGCTTCGGCGTGTTTGAGCCAATCATAAACCAGCGGCATATCTTCTTGCAGCTTGTTTAGTTGCAGCAGTCCTTTCATTGCACCACAATGCGAATGTCCGCAAACGATGATTTGCTCAATTCCCAGCGCATGAACGGCATATTCTACAGCAGCCCCTTCACCGCCATTAGCCGCACCAAATGGGGGAATGATATTACCTGCATTGCGAATTACAAACAACTCCCCTACTTCTGTCTGCGTAATCAAATTGGGATCAATGCGCGAGTCCGAACAAGTAATAAACAAAAATCTAGGTTTTTGACCGTGCGCTAGTTGTTCAAACAACTCTAAGTGCGTAGAGAAGTAATTTGTTTTAAACTCCCTCAGACCTCTAATCAGTCTCTTCATAAATACTCGCCCCTTTTATTGTCTCCCAGCCAAAAGATTTCTGGTTGAGAAGAAAAAACCAGTTTGTCACGTTTAGTGTACCTAAATAAAGAGCGATCGCCACATTGCTAACGCTGTTTTCAGAGTTAGAACCGGAAATACTGTCATTAGGGCTGAGCTATTCTTGCTTATAAGTTTATGCCATAGTACTGCTGATGAAAGAAAAGTTAGTAACAGTTTGAGAAAAATACTTTGAGAGTGGCTTGTGCTACAAAACTGCAAACAAGCTATTGTGACGGTTGAGTAAAACTGAATAATCCAATACTTTTTCGCCTATCACTGCAACTGCCATAATGGTGTTGTGTTTTATAAATATCTTAATTAAGGGCGGGTATACTAAATATTCGGGCAATAAATTTATTATTTTGATCACAAATAAAATCCACTCACGAGATTTGCTCTGTCGCCAGATGTCTCATCCGCACAAGTGGATTTTTTCCGTATAAGCACGTAAGTCTAAAGTCAAAAGCCTAAGCTTTATCTATTAAATCTTTTCCTGTATCCTTGACATCTTCTACAGCGTGCGTAAACGCTGCTTCATCCTGTTTTGCTTGACCTTCAGCTTTTGCTTTGGTGTCACCTGTCACCTCACCAACAGCTGACTGAATTTTGCCTTCAATGTTTTTGGCAGTTGCTTGCACTCTCTTTTCAATACTCATATTTTATTTCCTTTATAAAGTAAATAAACCTTAAAAGCTTATTGACTCTTTTAAAGTCTATTAAATAATTTATAAACGAATTATATAGGTTTGCTAGCTATTAAAAGATATATTGATCATACATCTAAAGGAATATTTTGCTGATTGTGGGTGATGCGTTCGTGCATTACTTTCATACTCAGGTTTACCCGCTTCAGCACATCAGTAGATTTGCCCAAGTATCAATTACAAGTTCTTGAGGCAACACCAATTAGTTAATCCAAAATACTTTACACTTTCTTTGCCCCTAGACTTTAGCAAGCAGTAGATCGTCGTAACGTCGCACTTCCAGCAACCGATTTTTTTCGTCAACTAAGACAACGGTGGGACAGAAAGTTTTGAGTTCTTCCTGGCTTAGCTGTGCGTAGGTCATAATAATTAAGCGATCGCCAGTCATTCCCAGTCTAGCTGCGGCTCCGTTTAGCTCAATTGCGCCAGAGTTAGCTCGTGCGGCGATCGCATAAGTAATTAACCGTTCTCCATTATTAGCATTAACTACTTGCACCTGCTCGTATGGCAATATCCCAGCGGTATCTAATAGGGTGCGATCGATACTGATACTACCCACATAGTTGAGATTAGCCGCCGTGAGAGTACAGTTGTGAATTTTGGCGTATAAGAGCGTTCGCTGCATTATGCTTTAGGAGAATACAGAATTCAGAACAAAGAAGAAAAGAGAATCAGATGAATGTTTGCCCAGATAAAAGAGCTACTTATATTCTGACTCCTATCTTCTTTGGCGGCGGGTTTATCAGCTCCAATGCGATCGCACTAACATCAGAGTTAAACCCGTCCCTACCGAATTATTCAAAAATCAGATAGCGTTAGAGCCTTAACCTTTTCCGCTACCAGCTTTGATGCATTGTTCCACTAGGGGCATTACCTTATCTACATCTTGCCAACCGCGAATTTCCGTCACCTTCTTCTCCAAATTTTTGTATGAACGGAAGAATTCGGCAATTTCATCTAAGCGGTGTGGTGATACGTCTTTGAGCGATTTAACCCCAGCATAGCGCGGGTCTTTGTCGGGGACACAGAGAATTTTCTCATCGCGATCGCCCCCGTCAATCATCTCCAACATCCCGATTGGTCTAGCGGCGATGATGCAACCTGGAAAGGTTGGCTGATCTATTAACACCATACCATCTAATGGATCGCCATCATCAGCTAGGGTATTGGGGACAAAACCATAGTCATAGGGGTACTGTACTGATGAATATAGTACTCGATCTAAAGCAAATGCTTGCAGATCTTTATCGTATTCGTACTTGTTTTTGCTTCCGGCTGTAATTTCAATCAAAACGTTGATTATACCCTGTTTGGGTTGGGCTGGAATGCGGGATAAGTCCACAACGGTTCTCCAAGATGACAGCAATTGGGAGTGCAATTTCTGACTCCCCGTGTAGCATTTTAGGACGAACGAGGAGCCAGGAGTCAGAAATGTTCAATTTCTCTCCTGACTCCAGCCAATTCTGGAAACATTTGGGTTAACCTAAGTCAATACGTTTAATTTGACATCTGCAACTTCAATTGTTTGACTTTTGTAGCGTATAGGTAATTGGTTGCACGAGTTTTGCACTGCTAGAGGAGTAATGACCGATCGCAAATAAAGGTAAAGTCAGTGTCAAAACTGCGATCGCTGTTCCTACAATGTCTGCCAACCTATGAGGAGTTGATTTCTCACCGGGGTTGGCAGACTGACTACTACTTGAATCCATAAAAATTTTTCAGAACCTAGTTTTGAGCGAAAGTAGTTAATTCTATGCAATTAACTAGGGCAGTGAAGCTACCCTACTACTATTTTAGCTAATCCTTTTAAAAGCACTGTTTCATAGCAAACAATCTCAATCGAAGCCGAACTCCGATCTAAGGGAACAAGGGAGACAACAGCAAAAACGGGGAGTACGAATAAAAAAACCGCCAAAGCAATAGTATGGCGGTTGCTTGAGCAATCGGAGGGTTATAACAGCTTAACCACTCAGTCTCTATAGATTTGTAACTATTTTTACATTGACTCTAGTTTGTGCTACATCTTTGACTTAGGGCTTTAGCCTAGCGCTCTGGTATATGCTTTCAAAGGTTCCTTGAGCAACCGGATATAGAGGTGTTTAAAGGTAGACTTAATCACACGCGGCATACCGAAATCAATCGGCATGAGTTGATCTGGCAACTTCCAATCATGAATTTGCACTAGGGACGGATGCAAGAGTGGAAAGTGAATAGAGTCGATCGCGGCAGACAAACCTAAGCGTGTTTGAGCGCTGATCGTTGGGACTAAATTAGGATCGACATCGAGAATTTCAACCATAGCTCGATCTAGAGCAAAAACATCGGCTGAAGCTCCAAGAATACCTAAATCGCGGGGTTCTCCACCACTGGGTCCATTGCCTTCATGACCAATAATGCCATCCAAAATTGTCAAGTTAGGGTTAATTACTCGTGCAGTTTCTACCAGCATTTGCCCAAAGCGGTTGGCATCTTTTCCCGCCTCCATGTGCCACCAAGCTTTCATCTTGCCAGGAACGCAACCAAATAAATTTTTTACCCCCAGCGTTAGTGTCAGTTGAGCGTGAGATTTTACCTTGGGCAAGTTAATGACTACATCCGCCTCCATTGCTTCTTTGCAGAGCAGCAAATGGTTAAAATCTTCGCTCGCAGTTTGGTAACGTGACCCGTGAAAATCGACAACTGGCAAACAGAGCGATTCAATTACTGGCTGATATCCAGTTGCTAATGCTACACCCCTAGCACTACCAAAAGCAGGACTATCCCCCAGAAATGGTTTACCACCAGCAGCGATTACCATTTGAGCGACACAGTAAACCAATTCGGCGCGAGTAGTACATTCTTTGCCAAAACGTGCGCTAGTAAGGAGATTGGGTTTGAGCAAGACGCGATCGCCTGCTTTGACAAAAGCTTCGATTCCACCCAAAGGCTTTATCAGCGTTTCCAGGGATGCTCGTAACGAATGCTGCTCGTAAGATCGAGCGCGAATTAAACTAACCGCAGGTTGCTTCATTCAATCTCCTCATTTAATGATGAATTATGAATGATGAATTATAAATTTTCGCTTTATTCAGCATTCAGGATTGATAGTTCATCATTACCTTAGTCCCTATCATCGCGCAACTGCGGTGCGAGAGAGTGCAGTCACTCGTCGTGCATCGGAGAAAACTCCTTCACCATGAAATTCTTGCAGGGTTGGCTTAATTTCTATTTTCAGGAGGCTATCAGTTTTGACACAAATCGTTTGTTCTGGCAGATGAAGGATACACCAAGGTTTTTCTAAATTTTTCAGAATTCGCTGTTGCAGTTCTGGCAAAGTTAATGAACCGTCCTCATGCAGCAGGATATTAAAACTCTCAGTCTGACCATTGATATAGTGAAATGTGACCTGGATGAAAGCGTCTTGACTACTACTCATTGCCCTGATGTACCTCTACTGCTGTCTCAAGTATGTTTAAACTGAAGCAATCCGATTCAGTTATAACCGCTTCTAGATAGTTATGTGTGAAGAGTGAGGCGAGAAAAGTATGAAGGATGAAGTGTGAAAAGTGAGTAGAGACGTAGCAGTGCTACGTCTGTACCATGAAGTTAGAAGGCACGATGTAGAGACGCGATATATCGCGCCAGACCGGAGAAAGTGTGAAGGCGCGAAGTGTGAAGGCGCGATGTTTACCCTTCATCCTTCAGCCTAATCCCGATCAATAGCACTCATTTTCTCAAGGTCTAGCACTTGGGCTAATTCTTCTTCGCTCATCATTTTGTGTTCTAATACAATCTGCCGTAAGGATTTGCCAGTTTCCAAGGATTCTTTTGCTACAGCAGCTGCATTGAGATAGCCGATATGAGGATTGAGGGCTGTTACTAAGGCAAGACTACCTTCTGCATAAGCAAGACATCGATCGCTATTGGCTGTAATTCCTTTGATACAGCGTTCAGTTAATGCTGCTATGGTGTTCCCCAAAATTTCAATACTGTGAATCAGGTTATATGCGATCAACGGCATCATCACATTCAACTCTAGTTGCCCAGCCTGTGCTGCCAGAGCGATCGCATTATCGTAACCCATCACCTGAAAACACACCATTGATGTCATCTCTGCCATAACTGGATTATATTTCCCTGGCATAATTGACGAGCCTGGTTGTACTGGCGGTAGTTGAATTTCCTTCAAGCCTGTTTTTGGCCCCGAATCCATCAACCGTAGGTCGTGGGAAATTTTCACACAATCTTGTGCTAAGTTGCGTACAGATCCGGAAACATTAACAAATGGAGCCATACTCTGCATCGCCGCCATCAAGTGAGGTGCGCTTTGGAGGGGCTGTCCGAGTAGTTCAGACAAGATTTGAGCAACGCGATCGCAATACTGGGGATGAGTATTTAATCCTGTTCCGACTGCACTCCCACCCAAACCTAGCTTTGTTAGATCGCCCTCTGCGGTTTTGATTCTTTGTAAATGTTCTTGAAGAATTTGTGACCAAGCGCCAAAGCTGTCACCAAGACGCACTGGCACTGCATCTTGCATATGAGTTCTGCCAGATTTGACAATATCTTTGAATTCTTCGGCTTTTTGTGCCAAAGCAGCGATCGCTGCTGTTAAAGCTGGGTAAAGTGTCCGTTTTAAAGCCAACAGCCCACCAATCCGAATTGCTGTTGGGATGACATCATTGGTCGATTGTCCATAATTAACGTGGTCATTTGGGCTGACACGCTTGTAATTGCCCTTTTCATCCCCCAAAATTTCCAAAGCTCGATTTGCCAGCACTTCATTCACGTTCATGTGATGGGAAGTACCAGCACCAGCTTGGTAGACATCAACTACAAACTGATTGCGAAATTTACCAGCCAGCACCTCATCAGCAGCTTGAACAATTGCCTGACTAATTTCTTCAGGAATACACCCAAGTTCACCATTGGCGATCGCTGTAGCTTTTTTAATCAGCACACAAGCATCTACGTATGTAGGTAAAGGCTTAATCCCACTGATTGGGAAATTTTCTAGCGCCCGCAAAGTTTGAATGCCGTAATAAACATTACTGGAGATTTGGCGTTCTCCCATTGAATCGCGCTCGATCCGAATTTGCCCATCTAGCTGTTGAGTCATGTTATCTTGTTGGGAATATAAAAGAAAATCTTCCTACGGTATGATGCCAAATTCTCTAAAGTTCAGTTTAAGCCTAGAGGCGGAATTTTTTTATCAGCAGGGATTACGTCACAATAAAGCAGAAAAATACGAAGCAGCGCTGGCTAGTTTAGATAAAGCGCTCTTGTGCGCCCCAAATTATGCCGATGCTTGGTCGCAGCGGGGCTTAGCACTGGGAAGTTTGAACCGTCATGAAGATGCGATCGCCAGCTTTGATCGCGCCCTAGCGCTACGCCCAGATGCCTGTTGGGTTTGGCACAATCGTGGTATTGCCCAGGGTAAATTAGGGCGACACGAACAGGCACTCAACAGCTTTGATCGAGCATTAGAATTTAATCCTAGCGCCTCTACAATATGGCACAATCGCGGCATTACACTGATTGATTCTGGCTGTTACGAAAAGGCTATTATTAACTTCGAGAAAACGATTGAGCTAAGACCTGATGCCTATTGGGCATGGTACAACAAAGGCACAGCCCTAGGTCAACTGAAACGATACGAAGAGGCAATTAATTGCTTCGATCGCGCGATCGAGTTCGATCCGAATGCTGTGCTAGCTTGGAACAACCGAGGCATTACGCTTAGCGACTGGGGAATATATGAAAAGGCAGTGCTTAGCTTTGATCGCGCCTTAGAAATTGAGCCAAAATACGCTAAAGCTTGGTACAACCGGGGTGTAGCACTGCGGAAACTAGGTCGTGATCAAGCCGCGATCGCATCGTTTGACAAGGCGATTGAAGCACAGCCTCATGACTTCTGGGCATGGTATAACCGAGCAATAGCACTGGTAGATCTGGGGCGTAAAGAGGAAGCGATCGCCAGCTACAACAAAGCAATTACTATTCAGCCGCAAGATATTAGTGCTTGGTACAACCAGGGTATGACGCTATATGAATTGTGCCGCTATCAAGAAGCGATCGCCAGCTACACCAAGGCCTTAGAACTACAACCATCAACTCCAGTTTTCTGGTACAACATCGCTTGCTGTTATGCCTTGCAGCGTCAGGTTGAGGAGGCAATTAATACCTTACAACAAGCAATTCAACTCAATCCAGAAAAGTATAGAGCGTTGGCAGTAAATAGTCCAGATTTTGACCTGCTGCGGCAAGATGAGCGATTTCGGGCATTGATTGCAGAGTAATGTTAGCCAGTTGGAACGTTGGAAAGTTAGTAACGATCTCGTTAGATTGAAACTTAGCCTACGGTAAGCTTCATTTACAAACCTTGCAAACCTTCTAACGTTCAAACCTTAAAACTCCACTCAAATTCTAGGTAAAATTGCTTAAACAAACAGTTTTATATCATAAAAATATGTCGAGCGAGTAGCAGACTTAATTTACCACATCTGGCATATCCCACCTCGATGAAGATCCCGTCGCCATAATACGCTAGGTGTAACCGCTTCATTTTACTGGAGACATCTGGCGGAAATGCCTTGGTGCTAGCAGAAAGGCTGCGTCAAGCTGTCAAATACCAGCGGGGATTTTGACTCGATTCGGAGTAAAAGCAATTTTAGAATTTAATTCACAGTTAAGTTGATTCAGGTAAATTTGGTTTTCGTATGAATGTATTGCAATATTTAGCTAAATTTACATATTTTTTAAGTTAAATTTTATACATTAATATTATTATAAATACCATAGTGTTCAACGATCAAGAGTTTCTTCAAGGTGTTGCCTTTTCTAGGCTTATTAATTATGGAAGACAGATTACAATCTCTCATGCTCCTGTGATACACTCCTCAATCTACCTAGTTGAAACTGATGTTAATAAATCAGCCGTTCTCTTCAAGCTCTCCAAGAAACCGAAGTCCGCATGGTCTTTTACCTTAAGCACTCAAGAAGAGTTGGCGTTAGATATCCTGTATAGAAAGTATCCTAATTTTCCAGTATTTCTAGCCCTGATTTGTCATAAAGACGGCATTTGCTGCATTGCTATAGAGCGGCTTTGGAGCGTCTTGGATAGGAATACTGGCATTGGTGGTCAGTATATATCAGTGTCTAGAAAGACACATAGCAGCTATCATGTAACTGGCCCGGGTAGGCAGCAAATGGATCAGACTGTGCCTCAAAGTGACTGGCCTCGCGTAGTTTTTTCAAAGCAAAAAAGCAGCCATGAGTGTTAATTTCTCGACTCCTATTGAGACTGAGGGGCATTGCATTAATGAGTTTCTTGAGAGGATCAGAAGTAGCCGAAGTGATACTGAAGCGCAGAAGTTAAAGCAAACAGCTATTGACATCGTTGAGAATTGCGTTAATGTATATTCTCAGACATTTGGCTCTGGCGATGTTGGTGCTACAGGTACAGGTATTGTCAGTACTCCCTACAAAAATGGCATCCCTGATAGCACTACTGGTCTAGTCTACGGAAAGGTGCAAAGTGGCAAGACTGAAACTACCATTGCGACACTGGCAATGGCTGAAGCAAATAAATTCCGCTGCTTTATTGTTTTGACCTCTGACAACACATGGCTGGGCAAACAGACTGCTAACCGTTTTAAGGTT
>DATNQH010000056.1:0-8743 GCA_036704105.1 Leptolyngbyaceae cyanobacterium
CAATTGTCTGCGATCTGCGTCTCCTTCTGGCGTGAGGGGAAGAGGTAGGGGATCGTTGAAAGTATTGGAATCAAGGGCAAAAAAGTCAATCCCGCCGTAGCGGAAGGTATAGTAACGATTGGGAAGGCGGGTGAATTGTCCTGGCTGGTAGTTTAGGCAATATCCTGTTTCAGTCTTGGCTGTGTAGTGTTTGTCTAAGTGACGCTCTAGATCTCCAGGTAGCTTGAATGCCTTGAGATAGTCTAGAAAAGCTTTTGCATAAGCTTCACCTTGTCTAGAACCGTGCCAACCGACATCGATGTCTAACCTTGACTGGAGCAGGCGACGCAACGGTAAAGTTGTCAAGGATACCAAGCTATAAACTAACGGCAGATCGTAGTAATCGTGATTTCCTGGTATGGGTAGGATAGGCAGATCGAAAACCATTCGATCATAAGCAATGCGTTTGGGATTCTCTCCACCTAAAAGAAACTCGCGGTAAGGTTGAATGAAATTCTGTTGGTAGTACTCGCTCGACCCCAATAAATAAATCACGTCACCCGTGTGCAACATGAAACTGCACTCGTCGTGATGGGGCAGCATGAGTTCTGCTATCTGGCGTTGGGGATTATATTTCTGATGCGACCCGGAACCACTATCGCCAACAACCAAAAATGAGAATTCTGGCTCGTCAGCTTTACCATCTGCTAGCACCATCCGCGTTTGGTCAATCCCGCGCGCGACAATTGTCGGGTCTTGCCAGCGTACCCGTTGTTCCATCTTACGAATTTTGACGGCGATCGCCGGATCTGACACGAGTTTCAAGGCTACTTACTCCTGAAAGATTGCAACTATCACTCAAGGCAATCCTGCTAATTTTACTTAAAAGCCCTAGAGGTTAAACATCTATCGTTATGGGAGTTTTTGCCGCTATTCGGATCGCTGCTAGGGTGCGAACCTCAAAATAAATGCAGAACGCCAACTCCGACGAATCAGAAATTGGCGTTCTTTAAAGGCAGATTATATAGTTCAGGGTCTTTATATTAGCTGACCCCGATTTATCCATATATCTAATTTAAATGACTCACGAACTTCGCGCCTCTCTCTTAATACTTAGATTTTTAGAGAGTTTTAAGCTTACTTTGTATTTCTTAAGTTCAATCCTTTCTTGCCATAAACTTGCTGGGGATCGTCTTTTGATAGACAAGAAGATAAATTATGGCATATTCTTGACTCTCAACTGATTCAGCATTGCCAAAGACAAATTTATTGCGGCGTTCAGTCATCATAGGCAGTGAAAAAAAGATTTTTCAAGGCTACTAGGTATTAATACACATAAGAACTGCAGATTTGCCCAAGCTCGATTTGATCGCCTATCATTACCAAGCAAAGCGGACAAGCTAGAGTTAACGTTGCTCATTCTCGCTTACAGAATGACGCTAATCTTCCAGGTTCAGTCTCTGGTTTTCCTAGCCAAAGTTGCGATCGCCCTAACCTTATGGCCCAAACCAGTTGGAGTTATACTAAAAAGTCTTGGGAATCTGTAGTATAGTTTCCACACCATCTGCCAGAACGCTGATTTGGTTAAAAGTTCGCACAAGGTTAAATCCGTCTACATGAACTTCGGAATTGGGGTAGTTTTGAATAATTTCAATCAACGAAACTTTATTATCTGTGCTTGCAGATTCAACTAAGGCTGAACGCAAAGCTTGGGTGTTGGCGCGATTTGTGGGAGTACGAATTGTTTCACCGATTTTATCCAATAAATACTCGCCAATTGGGTTATTCATGGCGCGATCCAAACTCACAGGAGTGGCATTCACCTCTTGATTTAGGATTTTACGCACTGATTCCGGTTTTTGACCAGAGCGATTCAAATAAAAATTTAAGGCGGGCGCTGCTTCTCCTGTTTCAGCAAAGTCTGTTAGTTCGCGCACTGACAGAGATGAACGAAAACCACCGTATTCAAACACAACCATTCGCGCAGCGCTTGCACTGGTACTGTAAAGAGAAACACCAACACTGGTTATGAGATAAAAAGTCACACGCAGGAGATTAAACCGAGATAGCATAGCTTGAAGCCCGTTGCTTTTTCTCTTTTGATGTTACTTGAGTGCAACTAGTTGCAGCATCCCAGATCGGAAACAATATATTTCAACCAAAAGAATGAAATTTGTGTAGCCGGGGAATGCTGGGCTACAGTAAAACTTTTTACTTTTGAAGTCTTCACACTCAGACTCCTGAAAATTCAACAGCGAAATGGTTGCCGACAAACAAGTATAATATTTTTCTTTCAATTGCTTTGATGTTACTGTGAATGAAAATGCTAAATTCAGAGTAGCTTCTATTATTTAATTACTTAACATTGAATTTTTTTATAATCATTTTAGCTAAACACAATGAAAATTACTTTATAGCTTCTAGATTAAATATTGAAATAATTGTTATTTATTTAACTTCTATAGAGATATTATGGTCTAATTTTATTAAACAATACGATAATATAAATCATTGTATTACATTTTGAAATTAAAGACATACTACACAAATTTTTAAGCAGTAAACGCATCACTATTTTGGTCGATCAAGTTTAAGTTTCAATTGTGCAAAAGCAAATTAGCTCTAGCCTCAACTTAGCCAGAAAGCATTGATATGAGTAGAAATTTAGACAATCAGCATGGGCAATGGGATAAATGGTTTGATCGCGACAGAATTATCCGTAGCCTAGAAACAATTCAAAACGCGATCGTCATCGCCTTATCCGTTGCGCTCTTTTGTGTCATGCTGATTAGGCTTGGCGATTTGTTTCTCTCTCTGCTAGTGCCGCTCAAGTTTCAGAACGTAACTTCAGATATTTTGTTTATTCTGATTTTGATCGAGCTATTCCGATTACTGATTATTTATTTAAAAGAGCAACGTATCTCTATAGGTGTATCAGTAGAAGTTTCAATTGTCTCTGTATTGCGAGAAGTTATTATTCGCGGAGCATTAGAGATTCCTTGGCAACAAATATTAGCTATCTGCGCTTTTTTATTAGTTTTAGGAGTATTACTTTTAATTCGAGTTTGGATGCTACAAATTTTTAGCTCAATTGAAGCCGAGGAAAAACGATTTTTACTGGAGGATCAAGTAATCAACGATGACGATTTCCTCAATTAATTTGTATTTGTTTCTTTTGAATTTAAGCAAATTAATTAGTTACGCTAGCTTACCAGCTTGCCCGACACTAAATCTAAATACTGGTGGAAGACGAGAAATTTACGCCCGAACAACCAGTTGCAAGACTGGAAATCAACCGGATGGGAAGCCCCTAGTACGCTGTGCGGAACTAGGGGTACTTCACTTGCTAAGCGATCGTCCTAGCTAAACTTGGTGTCGTCAAAGTCGAACATCCAGGGGCGTAAACTTGGGTGACATAATCGGCAATCATCCTGTCAGTGTTGAACAGTGGCGCATTCGTCCTAATTGATGCCTTCATCATTTGAATCCAGCCGTGAGGAATGCCATTGGCATCTTGGTTATAGTACAGAGGAATGATTTCTGACTCCAACAGTTGGTATAGAGATTGAGAATCAATTCGATCTTGCAATTCCTGATCGCTAGTATGGGCATCTTCACCTATAGCCCAACCATTAATTCCCTTACCATCTGCGCCGACTTGATAGCCTTCGCACCACCAACCATCTAAAACACTGCAATTGATCCCGCCATTGAAGCAGACTTTTTGTCCGCTGGTTCCCGAAGCTTCCAAAGGACGACGGGGGTTATTCAACCACACATCCACACCTTGCACAAGTTTTTGTCCCGTGTAGATGTCATAGTCTTCAATCAAAGCAACTCGGTGCTGAATAGCTGAGTGT
The DNA here is from genome assembly GCA_036704105.1 of Leptolyngbyaceae cyanobacterium. Taxonomy (GTDB): domain Bacteria; phylum Cyanobacteriota; class Cyanobacteriia; order Cyanobacteriales; family Chroococcidiopsidaceae; genus Chroococcidiopsis. The sequence goes on from DATNQH010000056.1 coordinate 3,840, forward strand.
CTGCACCACTCCATTAGGCGTTGGATGATCCGCTTGCCTTCCTCATCTGCTGGGTGAGCTTTACCAGCGAAGATAATTTGTACTGGACGATCGCAATCGGCAAAAATCTTCAAAGCTCGTTCAGCATCGCGCAAAATCAGATCGCCGCGTTTGTAAGGTGAAAAGCGACGGGCAAAACCAATCGTCAATGCCTTGGGATCTAACAGCATTTGGGCTGCTGCAATGCGATCGCCCTCTTCACCCCTCTGTTCTCGTGCTTTTTTGATTCGATAACGAGTATGAGCAATTAACCGCTCTTTCAGCGCTTGATGTCGCCACCAAATTTCTTCATCTGGGATCGAGTTAACTTGCTCCCACATTGCCGGATCGATCGCGCGAGTTTTCCAATCTCCTCCCAAATATTGAGAATAGAGATCCGCCATCAACGGCGCAGTCCAAGTAGGCGCGTGGACACCATTAGTGATGTAACCAATTGGCACTTGTTCTTCCGAGCGATTGGGATAGAGAACTGTCCACATTTGGCGGGAAACCTGACCGTGCAATTCGCTCACTCCGTTAGCTGTACGACACATCCGCAGCGCCAGCACAGTCATGCCGAAAGGTTCCCAAGGATCGCCCAGTCTTCTCGCACCCAAAGCTAGGAATTGTTCGCGGGAAAGCTTCATTTGCGTCCAGTAGTGCGCAAAGTAGGAATCCATCAAATCGGGCGAGAAGACATCATGTCCCGCAGGTACTGGCGTATGAGTGGTGAAAACACAAGAGTTTCGCACCATTGCTTCCACATCGTAGAAAGATTTGCCAGTCCGCTCAATTTCTTTTCGCGCCACTTCCAAGGTACAAAACGCCGCATGACCTTCATTGAGGTGGTAAATCGAAGCATCGATCCCCAAGGCGTGTAACGCCCGTACTCCGCCGATCCCCAGTAAAACCTCCTGAGCAATGCGAGTATCAGAGTTGCCACCGTAGAGGTGTCCTGTGAGCCAGCGGTCGATCGGATCGTTGTCCTGGCGATCTGTATCCAGCAGATAGAGGCTCACGCGCCCAACTTGTACGCGCCAGATTTGAACTTTAACTATCCGCTGCCGAGTTTCGAGTTCAATCGTAACTGGTTCGCCTTGGGCATTTTTGATTAATTCCAAGGGCATTTGCCCAAAAGCATTGTCAACGTAGTAATCTTCTTGCCAACCACTACGGTTTAACCGCTGCCGGAAGTAACCTTGACGATATAGCAGCCCAATACCTACTAGCGGTACGCCCAGATCTGAGGCTGATTTGAGGTGATCCCCGGCGAGAATACCTAAACCACCTGAGTAGACGGGTAGGGATTCGTGGATGCCAAATTCAGCGCAGAAATAAGCAATTGGGCGATTGCGGGTAATTTGTGGCGCTACCCGGCTTACCCAAGTATCTTGCTGCTCCATGTAAGCATCAAATTCTGCCACCAAGGCTGTAACTTGCTTGATATAAAAAGGATCTACAGCTATTTGGCTCAGCCGTTCAAACGAGACAGATTCCAAAAGGGCTACAGGGTTGTGTCCGTAGCGTTCCCACAGTGCGGGATCGATGTTTTGGAACAGGGAAACTCTTTCGCTCGTCCAACTCCACCAGTAGTTATATGCTAAATCTGCTAAACGCTTTAGTGGCGACGGCAATTTTTCGCTCAGCTTTTGCGCTGGGGCGATCAAACAATTATCGGTCATAAGATTCAGTGCGCTTTTGATTTCTCTTTACTTTATTTAGAGCCGACACCAATATTGATTACGCTTCAACTAGCACAGACTTTGGAAGCTTTCATCGGTTCTTTCAATCTGGGCACGCAACTATCGAAGCATTAATCCCAGTCAGCTTGTTTATAGCTTTTCCAGCATATTTTAGTTTGTTCGTCTTTTTTGCTCTGTTTACAGATCTTGTTGTCAAGTATATTGAAGCTCTATATAACAAATTTTTGTCATTTGTAAACTTTGATATACTGTTAAACAAATTGTTGAAAAAATCCAAACACCGTCTCAGTCTTTTGCAACAAAATAGAATATCTAGGCTGTCAGTGCTGTTAGCCGCTTTGACAATCCAAGTAAAATTGGTTAAAGAAAAAAGAGTTAGATAATTTTTCTAGCCCCTAGCCTCTAGCCTCTACTAAATTATGAACCCTGCCCTGACTAAAATTGGCGCTCAAATGTATAACCTGACTGGTGTCAGGGCAATTATGAAAGATATTATCGAAACGCTAGAAGCAGCAGAGGGACAAGAATATATCAACTTGAGCGCGGGGAATCCGCTGATTTTACCAGAAGTAGAGCAGCTATGGCGCGATTGTACGGCAGAATTGCTAGCTAATAGCTCCGAGTTTGGGGAAGTAGTTTGTCGTTATGGTTCGAGTCAAGGTTACGGGCCATTAATTAGCGCGATCGCAACTGACTTTAATCGTCGCTATAACTTGAATTTGAGCGAACGCAACATCTTAATCACTCCTGGTAGTCAAACTCTCTATTTCTACGCTGCTAATGCCTTTGGTGGTTATATTCCTAACGGCGACTTAAAGCAAATAGTTTTGCCCCTAAGTCCTGACTACACTGGTTATGGCGGTGTTAGCTTGGCACCAGAAGCACTAGTTGCATACAAACCTACATTGGATATTGATGCAGCTGCGCATAAGTTCAAATACCGTCCTGACTTCAGCCAACTCACAATCGCAGAAAACACCGGATGTGTGATTTTCTCTCGTCCCTGTAACCCCACTGGTAACGTCCTCACTGATGAGGAAGTGCAAAAAATTGCTTCCCTGGCTGCGCCTTTCAATGTACCAGTATTGATTGATTCAGCTTATGGCCCTCCCTTCCCAGCGTTGAATTTTACCGAAATGACACCAGTGTTTGGGGAGAACATTCTCCACTGTATGAGTTTATCCAAAGCAGGATTACCAGGAGAAAGAATTGGGGTGGCAATTGGAGATGCGAAGTGGATTCAAGTTTTAGAGTCATTCCAGACGAATCTATGCATCCATCCATCTCGTTATGGACAAGCGATCGCAGCGCGCGCTATTAACTCCGGTGCTTTGGCGGAGATCTCGTTACAAGTAATTCGACCTTTCTACCAAAACAAGTTTGACGTAGTGGAAAATACGCTCAATCAAGCAATGCCGAAGGATTTACCTTGGTTTCTCCATCGTGGTGAGGGGGCAATTTTCGCTTGGTTGTGGTTGAAAGATCTACCTGTGACTGATAAGGAGTTCTATCAACAACTAAAGCAGGTTGGTGTGATTGTTGTCCCTGGTAGTTCGTTTTTTCCTGGTTTGCAAGAGAATTGGCCGCATAAGCAGCAATGTCTGCGGATCAGTCTCACGGCTAGTGATGAGGAAATTGCTATTGGGATGCAGCGTTTGGCTAAGGTGGCAGAACAAGTTTATCAGCAGTCTTCGGTGAGTGTTTGAGTGTAAGAGAATGACGAACCGCCAAGACACCAAGAACGCCAAGAATGGCGAGGAATGGTTGGAGATTGGGAAAATTGTTTCGCCTCAAGGGTTGGATGGGGAGGTGAGGGTTTATCCTAATTCCGATTTTCCCGAACGGTTTGTGGAACCAGGAAGGCGTTGGTTGTTGTGCCCTGGGGGAAAGGAACCTCAAGCGATTGAGTTGTTGGGGGGTCGCTATATAGAGGGTAAGGGATTATATGTAATAGAAATTGCTGGGGTGGAGGATCGCAACTCTGCTGAGGATCTGCGGGGTTGTTTGTTGATGGTACCCGAAAGCGATCGCCCGATTCTGGGAGAAGATGAATATCACGTTTTGGATTTAGTCGGTTTGGAAGTGTTCATGCAGGAATCTGGCGAAAGTGTTGGGACTGTAGTTGATGTGATCCCGGCAGGTAACGATTTGTTGCAAGTAAAGCTGCATCCGTCATCTGTTGATGGCGAAGAACAAATGACTTTTGACAAAGGACAAAAGACAGTTTTAATTCCTTTTGTGAAGGCGATCGCGCCAGTGGTAGATTTGTCAGCGAAGCGAATTGAAATTACCCCGCCACCTGGGTTACTGGAAATTAATGGTTAGTATTCTGTTGCAGTAGTGGACTATAAAGCTGACTGAATCTACTGCAAATCTTAACTGGTTCTGAATTGTTGAAGTTGCAAAAACCTTAATGGCTCACATTACTATTAGTAACCCCATTTGATTTTACGGCTGCAACCTAAAGACTTGCTAAAACCATAGACTAGCAGGCATTTCCCAATCCAAAATCCAAAATCTAAAATCCAAAATGGTATTAGCGATTCTGGATAAAATGGCTTGGCAGATGTTAGCTAGTAAACAAAACTCCTAGTCAGGAATCGCATGAATCAACTGAACATCGCTTTTACCTTGTTTTTAAGTCTGCTTGTTGAGGCAATGCCTTTCTTACTACTGGGGGTTTTGTTCTCTGGGTTGCTGTTACTATTCGTGGATGAGCGCAAGTTGATTGCTAAGCTACCCAAGCACCCACTACTAGGGGCGTTGGTTGGTAGTATGGTGGGATTTTTGTTTCCCGTGTGTGAGTGTGGTAATGTGCCTGTGGCGCGGCGATTACTGATGCAGGGAGTTCCTTCCCCTGTGGCGATCGGGTTCTTATTGGCAGCACCAACGATTAATCCAATTGTGATTTGGGCAACTTGGACGGCTTTTCGGGATCAGCCAGAAATCGTAGTTTTGCGAGTGGTGTTTTCTTTGGCGATCGCCACTATCATTGGTTGGGTTTTCAGCGCGCAAGCTGACTTGCAACCCCTACTGCAACCAGCAGTTGCTGCTAGTTGGAAATCCAATGTCAAGCAGTCTAAATCTCAAGAATCTAAATCAGATTTATTACAATCGGGTACGTATTGGCTAGCTCAAGGAAGCAATCCCGTGCGAATGGATGCTACCATCCTGCAAGCAACG
>DATNQH010000057.1:0-11444 GCA_036704105.1 Leptolyngbyaceae cyanobacterium
AACAGTATCAAAAGGCAGAAGCTTTTGATATACAAGAAATAAAGCATATTTTTTACATGGTTGAACTTAGTGAAATAATCATTTTCAGGGTTAAAAATACGATGAGCTATTACCCAAAAATACTCAATTTTTGGATTTACGTATATACAACTAACTATTCCAATTCTTCTGATGATGCCATGTTCACCACTATACTGTCTTCGTACTATTTCTATTTCTTCTAAGAAACGTTTATCTACGACTGTATCATCAAAGATAATATAAGCATCCTCATCTGGGATAATTAAGATTTTGACACCATCCCAAAGTAGGCGAGGAGTTAATTTTTCGTTTCTTAAATGATGATTAATACCATGAGCAATATTTTCTAAATGTTCTGCGCGCATTAGTAATCGTATAGTTGATTTGACTACTAAATAGATATTGACAATAATCTAGTTACGTGAATTTCATATAAAATCATTAAGTAACACTTATAAGATATTTATTATCCCATCCAGCCTAGGGTTATAATATTTTTATTACTTATAAGATTTGTAGTTAAAATTTGTGTTTTAAGTATTGGCAACTCCAGTTAATATCCTTAGTGCGGCTTCGCCGCACCGAGACCAATTTTGCCAGTTATACAGGAATGCAAGTATAAAAGATTACTAAAATAGGTGTTAATTTATGAAGAGTATGATTAAAAGTTAGATAAGGAAAGGGTTTTACATTTTTCTGTTATTTATTTTGCGGCGCAGTCACATCGAGACCTTTGTGCTAGTTGCCTAAGTCCTGAAGTAGTTAAGCGGGTCAAAGACGGGAAAGAAGTTTTACCTAGAAGATGGGTGGTCAACGAGAACTTTTGGCGCTGTGTGGAGGCTATCGGCGATTGAGCAAGGATTATGAACAAGAGCTTTGAAGTGAGTGAGTCTATGGTTTACGCTGCTATGGTGCGGTTAATGCAAAAGACGATTAGCTGCTTGATTTTTACTTTATACAATGACCTCTTAGACCTGTTTCAATCAAATTAGGTAAGGATTGAGTGCTGACTAGTACGTCAAGGCATAAATAAAGCACTAGCTCTATAACTAGCCAAATCCGCTACGGGGCTAATAAATACGCCTGTTATTTAGCTAGTGGTTTGTTTCTGACTTTCGTCACTAGAGGTAGAAATCTTCATCTGTACCCGTTCTTGTGTATTAGTAACCAAGCGTGAGAATTCTTGAATGTGTTATTTATGGAAGTAAGCACTTTGGCTAAAGCAAAGATCTAATCCATGAGCGACGAGCATTTTAGGCAACTGATTCAAATCATCTATCAACAGATGGCAGTTGTTTCCAGTTACATGAAGCAGTTATCTCCCTCGCTACAAAAACAGGGGGGTCTTGCGTTCGAGGAAATGGGTGCAGCCCTTGGCAATCTCCAACTAATCTATGAGGAGATGCAGACAAGTTTGGACGCATTAGATGTGATTGAGTCAGGGCTGCTCGATCAAAACCAAAGGGTGCTGTTTGAGCGTCAGCATTATTACGATTTGTTTCAATTAAGCCCAGATGCTTATTTAGTCACGAGTGCTAATGGATTAATTTTAGAAGCCAACTGTGCGATCGCTTCTCTGCTGAAGATTCCACAAAGCTATCTACCTGGTAAACCACTAGCTGTTTTTATCGCGCCTGATGATCGCTCTTTGTTTCGCACTCATCTAAACCAGCTATCTTTAGTCAATGACGTGCAGTATTGGCAGCTCGACTTGTGTCCAAGGCACGGTGAGCCGTTTGCAGCTGTTTTGAAAGTGGCGATTGCCCGCGATGACAAGGGCGTGATTGAAGCATTGCGAATTGGCGTACATGACATTAGCTCGTACAAGCAGGTTGTGACTCAACGTGCAGTGCAAGTCAAGCAGTCAGATCTGCAAGCTGAAGTAACTAGCCACACTATAATGCCCCCTGCCCTTGACGGCTTACAGGTTCTTGTGGTAGATGACGAAGCTGATGCCCGCGAATTTATTACCGCCGTTTTGGAGTTACATGGCATTCGCGTGACGGCAGTAGCAACCGCAGCAGCAGCGTTAGAGACGCTTGAGCAATTCCATCCCGATGTTTTGATTAGCGACATTCGGATGCCTGATGAAGATGGATATAGCTTGATTCGCAAGGTGCGGGAGTTGGAGGCACAGAAAGGATGGCATATTCCGGCGGCTGCGCTGACTGCTTATCTAGAAGAGGATCGCTCAAAAGCACTGACAGCTGGATTTGAGTCGCATCTGCACAAGCTAGCTCAACCTACAGAGTTGATTGAAATGGTGACTCGATTGGCTGGACGCGCTTCTACAAGCACAAGTGCGATTCGTTCAACTGGCTGAAAAATCAACATTTTTATTCATGAGAAGGCACGGCAATGACCCCCAAGCCCAATCTAATTCTTTGTCTGAGACGATTTTTGCGGGTGGGGGCGAGATGGGTGAGTTGATACGACGCAAGGACTGGTCAAACACCCCATTAGGTCCTGTCGAGAACTGGTCTCAGAGCCTACGTGCCATCGTTAGCATCATGCTCGCGTCTCGCTTTGCCCAAAGCATTTTCTGGGGAGAAGACTACATCCAGCTTTACAACGATGCCGTGATTCCCATCTATGGCGCAACCCACCCCAAGGCGCTGGGGCAACCCGCTAGAGAGACCTGGGCAGAAATTTGGCATGACCAGGTTAAGCCGGTGTTTGAAAGTGTCAGGACTACGGGCGAAGCCTTCTTTGCGGCAGATCAGCTTTTTCACCCCGCGCGCTTTGGCTACCTGGAAGAGACCTATTTCACGCTCTGCTATAGTCCCGTTCGGGATGAGACGGGCAAGGTTAGTGGGATGCTTTGTACCTCGACTGAGACGACCGGGCAAGTGATTGGTCAACGTCGCCTGTCGATGCTGCGAGAGCTAGCCACGGCTGGAAACAGGGCAAAAACGTGCACTTCCGCCTGTCTTGCTGCTGCCGATGTGATCGATCCTTACGATATTCCCTTTGCTTTGTTCTATCGGGTCAACGAGCAAGGCAACTTGGCAGAACGGGTGGCTTTAAGCGGGCTTAGCACAGACAGTGCCGCTGCGCCAAGAGAAATTGATCTGACTGATTGATCGGCTTCCTGGTCGCTGGGGGACGTTCTCCGGAGCCGTGAACCGCTGCTGATTACTGATGTCGTCGATCGCTTCGGATCGCTAAGCGTCGAACCGTGGGGAGAAAGTCCCCATTCTGCCTTCATTCTCCCGATTCTGTCAAGCAACAAAGAACAGGTGGAATGCCTGCTGGTGGCAGGAATCAGCCCCCGGCTTGAGTTCAATGCTGAATACCGCTCATTTCTGGAACTGGTGGCTCAGCAGGTAGAAAGTTCGATTGCCACGGCTCGAAGCTATGAGCAGGAACGCCAGCGAGCAGAGGCGTTGGCAGAACTCGATCGCGCCAAAACCACTTTCTTCAGCAACGTCAGCCATGAATTTCGGACACCCCTGACTTTGATGCTGGGGCCTGCCGAAGATGCGTTAACCGACCCAGTCGAGCCGCTTTCGCCTAATCAACGACAGCGCATTGAAGTGATGCAGCGCAATGGTTTGCGATTGCTCAAGCTGGTGAATACGCTCCTGGATTTCTCACGGATTGAGAGCGATCGCGTCCAAGCCATTTACGAACCGACGGATCTGGCAACCTTTACAGCAGAGTTAGCCAGTGTGTTTCGAGGGGCGATCGAGCGGGCAAACCTGCGCTTGGTGGTGGATTGTCCACCGCTACCTGAGCCAGTGTATGTCGATCGCGAGATGTGGGAAAAGATTGTTCTCAATTTGATCTCAAACGCTTTCAAATTCACGTTTACAGGTGGGATTACCGTTCGCCTGCATCAAGTCGGCGAAAGAGTTGAGCTAGCGGTACAAGACACGGGCATTGGTGTTCCAGCCGCAGAAATTCCCCGTCTGTTTGAACGATTCCATCGGGTCAAAGGAGCGCAGGGACGGACATTTGAAGGATCGGGGATTGGTTTATCGCTCTGTGGGGAATTGGTAAAACTGCATGGTGGAACGCTTAAGGTTAGCAGTGTTGAGGGGGAAGGCAGTTGCTTTAGCGTATTTATTCCAACTGGGCGTGCCCATCTAAGCGCTGAATGGATTGGGGCAAATCGCACGATTACCTCAACCGCAATAGGAGCGTTTCCCTACGTCGAGGAAGTATTGCAGTGGCTACCCGGGGAGGATTTGAGATTGCCGATTGCAGACTTTGGATTAGATCGCAACTCAAACGAGCAGACTAAGAATCTAAAATCCCAAATCTCAAATCCCAAATCCCAAATTCTCCTGGTACATGACAACGCCGATATGCGTGACTATTTGAAGCGGTTGTTAAGTCAACGCTGGCAAGTGGAAACAGCAGCAAATGGCGCTCTAGCCCTTAACTTAATCCAACAACAACTCCCCGATCTAGTGCTGACCGATGTGATGATGCCAGAGGTAGACGGGTTTGCGTTGCTAAAAGCATTGCGTGCTGACCCTGTAACCAAAAGTATTCCGATTATTCTACTATCGGCACGGGCGGGAGAAGAAGCAACGATCTCAGGACTGGAAGCAGGGGCAGATGATTACCTGATCAAACCCTTCTTTGCCCGCGAACTGGTGGCGCGAGTAGAGACGCAACTACAAATGTCACGCCTACGCTCTGAGCAATCCGCCAACCGCCTTAAGAATGAGTTTCTCATGACCGTAACTCACGAACTGCAAGCCCCACTTGCCGCGATTCTCACTTGGGCGCGCTTATTACAAACAAAACCTTTTGACCAAACCAAGATGGCTCGTGCATTGGCAACGATCGAGCGCAACGCCACAGTTGAGGCAAAACTGGTGAAAGATTTGTTAGATATTTCTAGCATTCTCTCAGGAAAGGTTCAATTACAGCTTCAAAGAGTCAATCTCGTCACCCTGACTAAAGAAGTTGTGACAACGCTACGTGAAACAACCGGGGCAAAGCAAATTCAACTGGCCCTTGACATACCTGACGGTGTAGAAATCTCTGTTTTGGGCAATCCTGATCGCCTGCAACAAATTCTTGCCAATTTGCTGGACAATGCGATCAAATTTACACATTCAGGAGGACAAGTAGACATCCGGCTGGAACGCCTTGGCTCTGTTGCTCAAATTACCGTTACCGATACTGGCATTGGCATTGCTCCTGAGTTTCTTCCCAAGGTTTTTGATCGCTTTAGTCAAGCTGAAGTGCCGAGCTGTCACTCGCCCGGAGGAGTGGGAATTGGACTTGCGATCGCCCGCCACCTAGTCGAACTGCACAAAGGTACAATTGAAGTAGCGAGCGAGGGAGTTGGGCGCGGCGCAACCTTTACCGTCAAGATACCGTTAGAAGCTTCTGCCGAATTGAACGATAAAGCCCAAGCACTAGAGCAGTAGGGACAATGCAGCGATTTCGATCTGAGACAGTCACGCTAGACGACATTGTAATTACCGAGGAATTATCGAAGCGATCGCCTCGTCCCCCCAACTTGCTCTCAGAAAATCAGGCGTTGCATACCTTGGCACGGCAGCTAGTGAATCAGCCGGAAACGATGCTTCAAAAATTGGTTGACATTTCACTTGATTTGTGCAGCGCGGGAACCGCAGGCGTTAGCTTGCTGGAAACAACACCCAATGGGTCAGAAGTCTTTCGCTGGAATGTATTAGCAGGCGCATTGGCACAGTACGTCGGCGGCACCACCCCCCGCAAAGAAAGTCCCTGTGGAGTCTGTCTCGATCGCGGTGTTCCCGTGCTTTTTTCCCATCCCGAACGGTATTTCACCTATTTCCAGGTAGCAAACACTCCCATCGTTGAAGGGTTAGTGCTACCGCTTCGGGCGGATAACCATGCCCTCGGCAGCATCTGGATTATGTCGCACGATGAGCAGCGGCACTTTGACGCGGAAGATGTGCGGGTGATGACGAGCTTGGCAAACTTTACGGCTGCCACCCTACTACTAAATCAGCGACAAACCCAAGAATTGCTGGCTGTCAACGCTGCTAAAACAGCGGAAATTTTGGAGCGCCTCCAGGCGGAAGAACGTTCCCGCGCTTTGATCGAGAATCTACCGGGCGGGGCTGCGTTTGTCGTTGATCGCGATCTGCGCTACCTGCTTGCCGAAGGAGAAGCTTTGTCCGCAGCCGGATTCAAACCCGAAGATTTCATTGGACGAACAATTTTCGAGGTGTTGCCGCCCGAATTAACCGCGAATTACCATGTGTTGTACCGTAAGGCGCTGGCTGGCGAGTCGTTTGAATATGAGCATAATGCACACGATCGCTCTTATATCTCACGAGGAACACCGCTGCGTTCTCCAAATGGCGAAGTATATGCAGTGCTTGCCGTTTCCTATGACATTAGCGATCGCAAAATTGCCGAAGCAGCGCTCGCGGCAGACTTTAAAGATACACAACTGTTGCGTGACCTGAGCGCACGGCTCGTCACAGAGGATGACATTCAGGCGATTTATCAAGAGATTGTGGCAACGGCGATCGCCCTCACCCGCGCAGATGCCGGATCGCTCCAAATTCTGGATGAAGCGACGCAAGAGCTAGTCATGCTTGCCAATCAAGGCGTGGGGCAAAAGCTGACTGAGCATTTCTATCGCGTCAACGCGGATTCAAACACGCCTTGCGGGATGGCATTGACAACGGGTGAGCGCACCTTCGTGGATTTCGATGTGCCAGAGAGCGAAGACCCGCATGGCTCGAGACGACTGCACCGTGAGGAGGGTTATCTCTCGGCACAGTCCACGCCGCTGATCGCCCGTTCCGGTAAACCGATCGGCATGGTTTCGACTCACTGGTGCAAACACCATCGACCGAGCGATCGCGAACTGCGCTTTCTCGATTTACTCGTCCGCCAAGCGGCTGACCTGATTGAGCAGCGACAAGCCCAAGCTGCCCTGCGCGAGAGTGAAGCAAGACTGGCGTTAGAACTGGCAGATGCGAAGCAGTTACAGTTCATTAGCAGCCAGCTGCTTCAGGAGGAAAATATTGATGTCCTGTATGAGCAGATTTTGGCAGCAGCGATCGCCATCATGCGCTCAGAGATGGGGAGTATGCAAATGCTGCATCCTGACAGCAACCAACTACAGTTACTAGCGTGGAAAGGATTTGACCCGGCATCGGCAGCATTTTGGGAGTGGGTGCAGGTTGATTCAGAGACCCCCTGTGGCATGGCGTTGACGACGGGTGAGCGGGCGATTATTCCCGATGTGGAGACCTGGGAGTTTTTAACTGGCAGCGAGGATCTCGACGCATTTCGCCTTTCAGGAATTAGAGCCGTGCAGACCACCCCGCTGATCTCACGCAGTGGTCGGGTTGTCGGCATGATTTCCACTCATTGGCGCGCACCTCATCAGCCATCAGAGCGGGAGTTGGGTCTGCTCGATGTGCTAGCACGACAGGCTGCCGACTTAATTGAGCAGCGGCAGGCAGAAGCCCAATTGCGCCGTGCTGCCGAGATGGATGCCTTCCGAGTGAAGTTGTCGGATGCATTGCGATCGCTCACCGACCCAATTCAAATTCAGGCTCAAGCGTGCCGACTGTTGGGTGAGCATTTGGGCGTTGACCGCGCCTACTATGCTGAAGTGAACGAGGCGGAGAATTACACCCGCATCAATCAAAATTATTTACGCGGCGACTCGCCCTCACTCGTTTGCACTCTTCCATTAACGGATTACGGCTGGGTTTTGCCGTACCTGCAAAGGGGCGAAACCGTTGTTATGCCGGATATTGAAAACTCAGATGTGGTTCCCGTCGGCGATCGCATAGCAATGGCAGCGATCGAGGTAGCTGCACATATCTCCCTACCGCTAATCAAAGGGGGCGCTTTGGTGGGGGCACTCAACGTCACTGAACCCGCACCGCGTCAGTGGTCAGAGATGGACATCGAACTCGTGCGCGAAACCGCCGAACGCATCTGGGCGGCGATCAAACGTGCCTATGCCGAACGAGATTTGCGCCAATCGGAAGAAAAATATCGCTCGCTGTTCACTTCCATTGACGAAGGCTACGCGCTCTGCGAAGTGATGTATGACGAGAACGAAAGACCCGTTGACGTGCGGTATCTGGAAGTTAATCCGGCGTTTGAGCAATTGAGTGGATTGGAAAATGTGGCGGGCAAAACGGCAGTCGAACTCAATCCCATCGTTGAATCCTTCTGGCTGGAAACGGTCGGCAGAGTTGTCCAGACAGGCGTTGCCACCCGCGTTGAAGATTACGCCGAAGGCTTAAACCGCTGGTTGAACCTTTACCTTTCGCGGGTCGGTGGCGAGGGCAGTCGCCAAGTTGCCGTTGTGTTTAGCGACATCACCGATCGCAAACGGCACGATGCAAATCTCGCTTTTCTCGCCCAAATCGGCGAAGATTCTTCCCGCCTTGCTTCCGAAGAAGCGATTATGCAAAGCATCGGTGAGCGACTGGCAACGTATCTGCGGCTCGACGGCTTCACCTTCGCCGACGTTGACGAAGGGCGCGAATCGGTAACGATAAAATATAGCTGGAACGCGGCGGACGTGCCGCAACTCATGGGAACGTTCCGCCTCGCCGAATATATGACCGAAGAGTTCGCCCGCACGATGCGCGCCGGAGAAACTTGGGTCGTCTGCGACACGCAACGCGACGAGCGCACTGACGCGCAAGCCACCGCCGCTATCGGTGTCAGCGCGATTATCAACGTTCCATATCACCGGCGGGGCGAATGGCAAGGCTGTCTGACAGTGACCTACCGCGAGGTGCGCGAGTGGACGGCAGATGAAATCGCTTTAATCGTTGAAGTCTCGAACCGCACGTTCCCCCGTCTCGAACGCGCCCGTGCCGAAGAAGATTTGCGCGAATCGGAAGTGAAATATCGGCTGCTTTTCAATTCGATCAACGAAGGTTATGCCCTCTGCGAACTGCTGTATGACGACGATGAAAGGGCGATCGACTGGAGAATTTTGCAGGTCAACCCAGCGTTCGAGTCCCTGACCGGACTGCGCGATGTCGCAGGTAAAAACGCCACTCAACTGAATCAACCGTTGAATCAGAACTGGCTGCAAACCTTTGGCATGGTGGCTCAAACAGGCGAATCGATCCGGTTTGAACACTACATCGAGAGTGTAGATTACTGGTTCGAGATTTTGGCATCGCGCATCGACGAAGATAAACACCACATTGTCGTCGTATTCAACAACATTACCGATCGCAAACAGGCACAAGCTGATCAAATTCGCCTGATTCAGGAACAAGCTGCCCGTCAACAAGAACGCCAACGCGCCGAAGCTCTGGCAGACCTCGATCGTGCCAAAACGGCTTTCTTCAGCAATGTGAGCCATGAATTTCGCACGCCTATAACGCTGTTGCTGGCTCCTTTGCAAGATGCGTTAAGCGATCGCGCTAGTCCCCTGGCTCAGAGGCAACGGGAACGGCTGGAACTGGCGCATCGAAACGCGAATAGACTTCTAAAATTGGTCAATACGCTGCTCGACTTCTCCCGCATCGAAGCTGGTCGCATGGAAGCAGTCTACGAACCGACCGATTTGGCAATGTTAACGACTGAGCTTGCTAGTGTGTTTCGTTCCGCGATCGAGCAAGCAGGGCTGCGGCTAATTGTCGATTGCCCACCCTTGCCAGAACCCGTGTATGTCGATCGCGAGATGTGGGAAAAAATTGTTCTCAACCTGCTCTCTAATGCTTTTAAATTCACCTTTCTTGGCGAAATTGCTGTCAGGCTGCATCTTGCGGATGGCGATCGTGTGTCACTACAAGTAGAAGATACAGGCACAGGGATTGCGTCAGAGGAACTGCCCCATCTGTTTGAGCGATTTTACCAGATACGAGGAGCCGCATCAAGGACCCATGAAGGATCTGGAATTGGTCTTGCCTTGGTGCAGGAGTTGATTAAAATGCATGGTGGCAGCGTGGGCGTAAGCAGTATTGTGGGACAGGGAACCTGCTTTACCGTCACAATTCCTTTTGGCACAGCACACCTACCAAGCGTAAGCGTTGCGGGACGCGATAGCGCACGTCGCATCACCACACGCACGCTAACATCAACAGCACTCGGTGCAGCACCTTATGTTGAAGAAGCACGGCAATGGCTCGCCGCCTTTGGCGGCGAGCCATCGTTCTCAATTTTGAGTTCTGAGTTAAATTCCGAATCCTCAACTCAAAATTCAAAACTCTTTACGAGAAACTCTCACGTCCTCCTGGTGGATGACAATGCTGATATGCGCGATTACCTAACGCGGATATTAAGCGAATACGTGCAAGTAGAAGCTGTTACCGATGGGGCAGAAGCTCTTGCTGCTGTTCAGCAAACATTACCGGATTTGGTTTTAAGTGATGTGATGATGCCAATTGTAGATGGCTTTGAATTAGTCAAAGCATTGCGTGCCGACGCGCGGACAAGAGAAGTACCCATCATCCTGCTTTCTGCTCGTGCAGGAGAAGAGTCTGTGGTTGAAGGACTTCTTGCTGGGGCTGACGACTACCTGATCAAACCCTTCTCAGCTACCTCCCTTGTCACCCGTGTGTTAGCTCATCTTGGGATGGCACAGTTGCGCTCTGATGCACTCCGCCAGGAAAAAACAATTAGCCGCATGAAGGATAAGTTCCTAGCAGAAGTTTCTCACGAACTGAATACGCCCCTGGTCGCTATTCTTGGTTGGACGCGGTTACTCCGTAGCAACCCATCTAATCAATCTATGCTGAGCAAATCCTTAGAGACAATTGAACGCAATGCTACCCTGCAAGCCAAACTGATCGAAGATTTGCTCGATATCTCGCGCATTACTGCTGGTAAAATTAGCTTAAATCAAGAGCCAGTCGAACTGCAACAAGCGCTTGAAGAGGCGATCGCCACCATAAGTCAATCTCTGAAAACTAAAGACATTAGCTTAGAGTGTCTGCTCGATCCATTACCAAGGATAGTTCAAGCCGATCCAAACCGTTTACAACAAATTGTCTTGAATTTACTTACCAATGCGATTAAATTTACTCCTAATGGAGGAAGAATTAAGGTGTGTCTTGAAGCTAGTGAAACTCAAGCCTTAATTATATTAACTGACAATGGCTGCGGAATACCTGGCGAGGAACTGCCATACATTTTTGACACTTTTCGTCAGGGATCGAGATCAAACAAGGGACTAGGGTTGGGACTTGCGATCGCGCGTTACCTAGTCGAACTCCACAATGGCACGATCTATGCCGAAAGTTCTGGAGTTGGGCTTGGTGCAACCTTTATTGTGGGGCTACCGTTACAACAATTATAAATTATTCGTTATAAGCTGAAGTTGGAGGATAACTGAGATCTTGCACCTTTCTCAATAAGCCCAATCAGGCAATGGTTTGAGAACAATTTCAAACCTATACTGTGCAGCGATACCCGCACTGCTTTGGATATGTTTGAGTAACTGGAACCACACAATAGAAGGAAATAAAGTC
>DATNQH010000058.1:0-2004 GCA_036704105.1 Leptolyngbyaceae cyanobacterium
TGCACCGGAGCTTCCTCAGTTTCGAGCAGTCTTGGCAGCAGAGCCAGGAAGGTATTGCAATGTGTTGGGCGCAATTGGAAAAAGCTAGGCAGCGCTTGGCTCAAAAGAGATCGCACTATAAAAATTAACCGCAGGAATTTATACATTTCCTGCGGTTAATTTCAAATGTTCAAATCTTGAATCTCATCAAGCTCTCGTATCCTGCAACACCGGAGTAGGCATCGCCTTGAGTTGATTAAAGAACTGCGTCAGTTCGACTTCAGTAAGCTGACTTCGCGCTGTCTTCCCGCCGAAGTTTTCACTCAAGTACATCTTGCCCTTCTCTTTCCCCCAGCCCAATCTTTTCAATTCGGTAGTGGTCGCATCCATCAGTAGATTGGAGACAGTTGGGATTACTTTTGGTGGACGCTCCGGGTCATCTTCACTTGGGAGTAGAAACATTGCTCTAACCGCGTACTTTATCGCTCCAGTTACACATTTATATATTGCTTTATCGCCTGTAATCCTGCCATCTTTGTGCGACATATCCTCTGCATAACCAGGACAGCAAATTGGGTGAGATTCTCCTGTTTCAGCATCAAATATTGTGGTAGTGTTCTACACCTGTTGAAAGACAATTAGATTGAATAGCCAAATTCGTAGCGATTGATGAATAGCCCAACTACCGTGTCATGCATCAACTCAGACTTGGAGAAACAGATTGTTTTTCGTGCCAAGCGTTTGATACGAGTGCGATAAGTCAGATGTTTCCGCTCAATCATCTGGGTATAGCGTTTACCAATGGTGTGCTGTGACTCATCGATATGCCGTTCATATGTCCCCCAAGCATCCGTGTAGAAATGCTGGCATCCATTGGGTTGCAGAAGTGCCTTCAACTCCAAAAATGCTCTATCTTCATGAGTGTGTAGTACATACGCCAGCACTTCTCCTGTTGCATGGTCTACCGCCTGCCTAAGCCAGCGCTGTTGCTGCGCGTGATTGTACAAAACTCCACATCTCATCCAGTTCTGCTTCTTTTTCTTTCACCCGGAACAGCAGCACCTCAACCGATTGAGAGTTAAGTTGTGCTAATCGCTTTTTGTTCACCAGCTGCAACTGTCGATGTTTTTTTTAATTCCGAGTGGCACTGTCGCTCTTGCTAATCTTCAGCACCCGTGCTGTGTCACGAATCCCGTTGCCGTTAACTGCCATGTCTGCAATCTGTCGTTTGATGGAAGGTAGATAACCTCGGTAGGAGTAGTCCCGAATGAAACTACGGCGACGGCAATCAGCATGTCGGCATAAGTACCGCTGCTTACCTTCATTAGACTTGCCATTCCTAACTACATTTTCATTGCCACAATCGGGACAAAGCACTGGCTCTAAAACGAATGGCACTAAGAAAAGCCGAAACACTTGTGGTTTAAGCCGTTTGCAATTGCTCTCGTAATTCCCGCCGGGATTTGGTCATTAAGGGGAACGCTTTCGGGCGACGTTTACGGACTCGTGGTTCACTCCGACCTGGACGTTCTGGAACAGCTTTATGAACAATAACTTTAAGTAAAGTGCGATAAATTAGGTGACGTTGCTTTGAAGTTGCGGCTAACAATTCGGGAATAAAGTTATTTAAATGATGACGAGTGCCTTGGAGCGATAAACGTAATGGAGGAGTACCATAAGTAGTAGCAGCCTCCCACATCAAGCTACGAAGTAGATTGTAAGCCAGTAAACAAATATAAATTTCTTTGCGTACCATAGAAGGAGTTTTACATCGCAAAACATCCATTCCCAAAGTAGTTTTGAGATGTCTTAAATCTAGCTCAACATTCCAACGTTTGCCATAAAGCTCAACAAGTTTCAGAGTAGAATAGGTTTTTGTATCTAATAGAGTAGTGATTAAACTAACCCGCTCTGTGCGAAAACCAGGAATGATAATGTAATAGTAAATTTCTCGCACAGTGAAGCTTTGAGGTAAGGCAGCAAATTCTGATTCAGCCAATCCTTGTGGACACTTTTTAGGTTTAT
>DATNQH010000059.1:0-25098 GCA_036704105.1 Leptolyngbyaceae cyanobacterium
CGCCGCACCAGTTGCAGCCGTTGCTGGTTGTTGTTTGTCGAGGACAGAGATCTTTAGCCCTGGAACTTGACTGAGTTCATAGGCGATCGCCGCCCCAACAACACCGCATCCAATAACTACTACGTGACTCATTTGAAGAAATGATGAATTATGAATTATGAATTATGAATTAGGGAATCTCCCAGTATTCAGCATTCATCATTTATCATTCATCATTTCATTTATCCTTCTGAACTGCTGGCTTGCGGAACGAATTGCAAGAAAGCATCGATATCTGATAATGCTTCTTGGTAGTTTTGGGTAGCTTTTTTAACATCGCCTTGTTCGGCAGCTTGGTAGATTTTGACTAGATCGTCAAAAAAAGCTCGCGTTGCCTTTTGTGCCCCTTCTCGATCTTTGGGTAGGAAGTTGCGAGATAAATAGTTCATTTTCAGCCGCAGTTCCGCCATTGGACCGTGAATAAAATCGCTCACATCGATCCAATCGCGTCGTTGGATCGCGCGGGGAATTTCAGGCAGGCGATCGCGCAATTTCAAAATGTCGGGAACGGCATCCTGAATCTGCTCTAGTTGATCTGCTGTATAAGTTTGGGGTACAGATGCGGTAGTAGGACTGCCACAACTAACTAGAAAAGTTGCCACAATTACCAAAATGAATGACAAAATCGAGCGATATAACGCCATAGATTGAATTGCTTTCATCTCCTGATAAACAGTGTCATTTTAGATCGCTGGTGGGAAGAAATACTCCTTGCTATGGGCAAGTATTTATATACAAGACACTTCCATACTTAAGTTATTGCATAAACTCGCCCAATCTCAATTGCTAAAACAAAAAGGTCTTGCTAAGCTGAAATACTTAAATGCCGTATGCTTTCTGACAATCTTTCTGCGATCGCATCTCAACTCTTACCTCGCACACTACAGGAGTGATTCGCGTGAACGCATCCGAACAGGCAATTAACCTTGAACTCACCAGTAAGATTGCTACGGTGGTAAATTTGTTTAAATCAGAGTTTCCCCAAATCAAAGCCGACTTAAAACCTTGGCACAACGATCCGGAAACTAGGGAGTTAGTAGATCCAGATTCGATTGACATCGGGTTTCACTTCCCAGGCAGAAGCAAATCATTTCAAAGCCGCAGCATTTTGATCCAAATCAGATTTTATCAAGACTCCTTAAGCAACATTAGGCGCTGTATAGGTGTAGAGGCGGCTGGATTCGATCATCGTGGCAAACAATGGCGACTCTCTACTGTCGATAACTGGCGATGCGAAGGAGAAACTCAACCACAACCCGAAGCCAGTGAAAAGTTAAAACTGTTTTGCCGCCAGATTCTGGAATTATTTAATCAATAGCAGACAGGAGAAGGATGAAGGCTTAAGAGTATGAAGAGTAAGAGGTAAGAGGATCGATGCAAGAGACAAGAGGTTTTGACTTTTGACAACAACTGCGTGCGGGGGCAACGCGAGGCGAACATACTTCACACTTTACACTTGATACTTCATACAGACGTAGCAGTGCTACGTCTCTACTTCACACTTCATACAGACGTAGCAGTGCTACGTCTCTACTTCACACTTCATACTTCATACTTTTCCTAGCCCTTAGTTTCGCAGCCACAATCAACCGAGTAAGCTGTCTTGTAGGTATGTTGACGTTTACCAAACAAGGCGTAACGGTTGTCACGAATTTGCTCGTAAGTGCGATCGCCCACCCATTTTACTCCGGGGAGCGATCGGTAAGCACTTACGAATACCTCTCCCAATGGCAACAACCGCCCAATCTCTTCCGCCGCGGCACTGCCTTGCCAGCGTCGCTCTGGTGCATCGGCATCAATTAAAATCATTCCCAATTCACAATCTTGAGGTGTAATTCCCCACTGCTTTAGTGCGGCTTCATCTTGCATTGGGATATAACGGAACTTCTGCCCTTGGTCTAAATTCTCTAGTAACTGTACTAATGTTGTACAGAGATTGCAATTTCCATCAAAAACAACGTAATAAGTCATTGAAATAACAGATTTTTAGTAATGTTTGTGGTTAATAAATATTGCGTTTCGATTGTAGGCGCTTCGCTATACAGGGGAAAAACAGTCAACTGTCAACCAATATCAGTTTCTCACGCTACAAAAGAGATGCCTATATTTCTAAAGTTGAAAATTACTATATTCTAAACACTGGCTGGTCAGGATGAGCGGGATTTGGGATTAAACGCTGATTCTTACAATCTACAAGTAAATCTAATGTTTCCAACACTGTCTGACCAATCAATACTTCATCACCTGTTACCAGCGCAGCTTCGGTAGTCTCACGACCTTCTATTTCAATAATCACAGGTCCAGTCAAGCCCACTGCTTCCTCTCTACCGTCAGCATATTTAGCTAACTGTTGACCCCGAATTCTTAAACCAAGCTGCTGTACTATAGCCATAGGCAGAACAGAACGTACTGCCCCAGTATCTACAAGTGCTTGTGTTTCACACACACGCAACTGATTTGGGTTAAGTAAACCGCGATTGACTAAATCTTCATCAACGGCATTCGTTAGCTTGACCTGGACTCTAACTTCTCCCATGCTTTCACTAACTGCATGAATAGAACGATTAAAATTTACCATCACTTGAATCTTCTACAATCGATTTACTGTACTTGCCTTTAAGAGCGGGCGGAAAAACTGACAATATAATTTTCATCATATTGATTGTACAATTCTGTTGAGGGACACGCGATCGCTTGGAGGACGTGCAGGCAGATCGAGACTGGTTACAACATCTCTTTACCTGATACAAACTATCCAGATTCTTACCATGCTGGAAAAAGTATCTTTGTTCAAAGAATTAACCGAGGAACAATTACAGTGCCTTCCTAGGGGTACGGAAATTTGGCTGGATTCAGGAGAGATACTGTTTAAACAAGGAGACGAGGCAAAATACTTTTATCTAGTATTTGAAGGAGCAGTCCAAATCGCCAGGGAGGTGGGCAAGCAGAAAATTATCTTAGATACCTACGACACTGGAATGTTCTTTGGTGAAGTGCCTCTACTTGCTGGTACGCCTCATCTTGCCAGCGGTCAAGCGGTGGGCAGAAGTCATATTTGTTGCCTCAAAGAAGAAGAGTTCTGGCAGATGCTGACAATTTGCCCGTCAATTCGCAAAGTTGTTCTCGGCTACATGGCCACGCGGATGCAAGAGTTGCAGGTGTTATCTCAACAACGGGATAAGCTCGTTTCCTTGGGAACGCTAGCTGCTGGTCTTGCCCATGAACTGAATAACCCAGCCGCCGCCGCTTGTCGAGCTACCGGACAGTTGCGCGAACCAATGAAGGGCTTGCAAGCCCTGGCGCTGAAATCAATTGAGCAAAACCTGACATCAGCTCAATTACAATGGCTTTTAGATTTAAAACGCGATGCCGTCGAACACTCTGCCACAAACAGTTGTGGCGATCCTTTGGCGCAAAGCGAGCGAGAAGATGAACTGACAGACTGGCTAGAAGAACATGGTGTTGCTGATGGCTGGAAATTTGCTTTTACCCTGGCTGCTGCTGGAATTGACACGCAACGCTTAGACGCGATCGCACGCAGTGCAAGTGAAGATGCGATCACTAATGTTGTGACTTGGCTGGAGTCCACGCTGGCTATAACAGGTTTGCTCAACGAGCTGGAGCAAAGTACTGTTCGCGTTTCCAAGCTAGTCAAGGCAGTTAAAGCTTACTCTTACATGGATCGCGCTCCGCTGCAAGACGTGGACGTGCATGAAGATTTGGACAACACGCTGACGATTCTGGGACACAAACTCAAACAGCACAATATTGTCGTGCAACGCGAGTACGATCGCACTCTACCTCGCATTCAAGCTTACGGCAGCGAACTGAATCAAGTATGGACAAATCTAATTGATAACGCCATTGATGCTTTGGGTAATAAGGGTACGATTTGGGTGCGAACATTCAAAAAGCAAGACTACCTGATGGTGGATATCGCGGATAACGGATCTGGAATTCCCCCTGAAATTCAGCCTCGGATCTTTGAACCATTTTTCACCACCAAGAAAGTCGGGCAAGGAACAGGCTTAGGTCTAGAGATTGCTCATCGTATTGTAGTAATTAAGCACCAAGGAGATATTCGTTTTTCTTCCCAACCAGGCGATACACGCTTTCAAGTGTGTTTGCCGATCGTGTCGAAATAAATACTCTTCGCTCAACAAAACGATATGGTGAAAGATTGGTGGCAACCGCCTCAGTTACGTATTGGTGAAGATAGCGTTGCAGAACGACGCGCAACGTGGCTGGAACTCTTTTTCGATCTGGTTTTTGTAGTAGCGATCGCCCAACTTGCCCACAAGCTCAACGAGGACATCTCTCTGTCCAGCTTCTTTGGCTTTGTGGCGCTGTTTATCCCAGTTTGGTGGTCGTGGGTTGGCGCTGCCTTCTATGCTAATCGATTCGATACCGACGACCTAGGACATAGGTTATTGACGGCTGTGCAGATGCTTGCAGTCGCGGCATTGGCCGTAAATATACATCACGGTTTGGGCGATAGTTCAACGGGTTTCGCACTTTCCTATGCTGCGGTGCGCTTTGTGCTGGTGGTGGAATATCTCCGGGCTGGAAAACACGCGGTTGCTGCGCGATCGCTCACGCGCAGATACGCGCGAGGTTTTGGGATTGCCGCCGCATTTTGGTTACTCTCAGCATTTGTACCCATTCCATTGCGGTTTATCCTTTGGGCTGTGGGGCTAGTAATAGACTTTGGCACACCAATATTTGCTGGACGGTTACACGCCCAACTTGCCCCCCATTCTTCCCACTTGCCAGAACGGTTCGGGTTATTCACTCTGATTGTCTTGGGTGAATCAATTGTGGCGGTAGTAAATGGAGTTGCCGAGCAACATTGGAACCTACAAAGTGCTGTAGCAGCTGCGTTCAGTTTCAGCATTGCTTTTAGCTTGTGGTGGCTCTACTTTGATAACCTGGATGCTTCTGCAATTAAAGCGGCTTCGGCATCTGGTCGCACCGATATCTACCAGTTTTGGCTCTATGCCCATCTACCGCTCGTCATTGGTCTTACTGCTACTGGTGTTGGCATCGAACACGTTGTTCTGAGTAAGCCTGGTATGCTACTATCGCCAGCAGATCTGTGGCTGATTTGCGGTGCAGTTGCATTGTGCTTTCTTGCATTAGGAGGGATTCACCAAACCACTGTAGCAGCTGGTACACAAAAGTGCAGCCAACGTCAAGTCAATTACAGAATTGCGGCTGCGGCTATCGTTTTTGTTATTGCTTTTGTGGGGATTAGTCTATTACCTGCGATCTTGATCGCTCTAGTAGCTGCGGTCTGTGCTATCCAAGTTGTACTCGATCTATATGGGAGAAATCAATCGCCAGCCCAGCGAAAGCCAGATTTGTAGAGCCGAAATAGCGTTTAGTTAAGCCTGAAACAGGTGAAGTTAACAAAAAAATTGGGGCAGAAATATTAAACTTCGCTATAGCACAACACGCCATTTTTCTTTAATGGCTTTTGAACTACCAGCATTTCAGAAAAGGAGTTGGCAAGGCGCATGGCTAAACCTGTAATCTTGACAGTTGACGACGATCCAGAAGTTTTGCAAGCAGTAGCACGGGATTTACGCCGGGAATATGGCGATCGCTTTCGCGTCATCCGTGCCGAGTCTGGAGCGATCGCAATGGAAGCATTGCAACAATTGAAACTCCGCAGCGACCCAGTGGCGTTGTTTTTAGTGGATCAGCGAATGCCGCAAATGTCAGGCGTAGAATTCCTCGAACAGGCTCTACAACTGTTTCCAGACACAAAACGGGCGCTGCTGACGGCATATGCAGACACCGATGCGGCGATCCGCGCCATTAATACGACGCAGATCGATTACTATTTGATGAAACCTTGGGATCCGCCAGAAGAAAGGTTATATCCTGTACTTGACGATCTGCTTGATGACTGGCTGGTGAAATTCCGCCCACCATTTGAAGGTATTCGGGTGATTGGTAATCGCTGGTCGCCCCATTCCCATCAAATTAAAGACTTTTTGGCGCGAAATCAAGTGCCTTATCAGTGGTTGGATATCGAGCTATCAGAGGAAGCACAACAGTTAGTTACATACGCCAACTGCGATCGCTTAAGCTTACCCTTAGTTCTCTTGCCAGACGGTTCGAGTCTGCTTCAACCAACAAATATCCAAGTTGCTGAAAAGATTGGACTGAGGACGCAGGCGGATAAGCCATTTTATGACTTGATTATCGTCGGTGGCGGCCCGGCGGGTTTGGCAGCTGCGGTCTATGGAGCTTCCGAGGGGCTAAGTACGGTGATGATTGAACGCGAAGCCCCAGGCGGACAGGCGGGGACAAGCTCCCGGATCGAGAATTATCTAGGCTTTCCAGTGGGCTTAAGCGGTGGCGATTTAGCTAGGCGGGCTGTGGATCAAGCAAGACGTTTTGGGGTGGAAATTCTTACACCGCAAGAAGTTTCAGGCATTCGCGTTGAAGATCCATATCGTTTTATCCAGCTGGTAAGCGGAACAGAAATTAGTTGTCACGCAATGATTCTGGGGCTAGGGGTGTCATGGCGACGCTTGAATGTGCCAGGACTTGATCGCTTGACTGGGGCGGGTGTCTACTACGGTGCAGCGCAAACTGAAGCTCTATCTTGTAAGGATGAGGATGTTTATATTGTTGGTGGAGCAAACTCAGCCGGACAAGCGGCGATGTACTTTTCTAAGTACGCAAGTCACGTCACAATGTTGGTACGCGGCGAGTCGCTGACTAAGAGTATGTCACAGTATCTAATTGACCAAATTGCCGCAACACCAAACATCACGGTTCAGGCGCATTCTAGTGTGGTTGAGGCAAAAGGTGAGACAAGTTTAGAAGCGATCGCAATTCAAAATACCATTACTGGCGAAACCCAAGTAGTTCCCGCTACTTCCCTATTTATCTTCATTGGCGCAGTTCCGCGCACTGAATGGTTAGATGGTGTGGTGGCGCGCGATGATCGCGGCTTTATCTTAACAGGACAGGATCTCAAGCACGATGGACATCGCCCGAAGGGATGGACATTAGATCGCGATCCCTTTTTATTAGAAACGAATGTTCCGGGTGTTTTTGCTGTCGGTGACGTGCGTCATGGTTCAGTTAAACGAGTTGCTTCTGGAGTAGGAGAAGGTTCAATTTGCGTTCAATTCGTTCACCAATATTTGAGTAAGGTTTTGTAAGCATGAATTGACTGCGCGATCGCGCATTCAAACATCTTCTTCTAGATCGGCACTTGGTTCGCCAGGATAGAAGCGATCGTCCATAATTTCCTCAAAGGTATAAGGGCAATCTTGAGGAAAGGTTTTGTAGGGCAGATCGGTTTCTCTTACTACTAAATCCTTACCTTTGTTGTAGGCTGTTTGAAGAACGTCCAGTAAATAAGACTTCAAACTAGGATTTTCCTCCAAAAGTTCTTGAGTATCGCGCCGCTGTACTCGAATTGTTGCCAACCAACTACGACTGCGCCGTTCTGATTGATACTCCCACTTCAATAGATGTCCGATTAAAATGCTCAGACGATTTCTGAGTTCTTGACGCTGTTGTTTACCCAACGATTCAATCTCCTCAATTAAATTGGGTAAGTCCAACTTGTTCCAATTATGGTGACGCAGTAATTCGGCTTGTTCTTGCGTCCAAGCGTAGAAGTCCTTTTCGTAAAGACTAGGCATCATTTGATTGCCAGTTTTCTCCAGGGCTTTTCCATTTTAATTTAACGGGACTGGCGCGGCTCGAACGCGCGGCCTAGCGCTTAGGAGGCGCTCGCTCTATCCAACTGAGCTACAGCCCCAGCTATGAAGCATCTACGATCTTAGCAGCTGACTGAGATGGAAGCTACACCGCTCCCCCAGCTTTTTCCCCAGCCCCTAGCCCCCAGCCTCCAGCCCCTAGTTCGATCGCCAAGCTTCATCCCAAGGACTGCCGCCCACTTCTAAACCACATAGAGAACTTGTTGCTTCTAAAATCGGCTTTGATTCTCCCACGCGGCGCAATTCCAAACTCAGATGCCCCTGCATTGTATCCTTACAGCAAAATATCAAACCGTCTTGTGTCGGCGCACGTAGAGGAGTACCGGGTAAATCTGTTGTGCCAATTAACGACACTTCAAACTCAGCATTTCTCGCTTGCATCTGCCATCTGCCCCAAGGCTCAATATTCCACTCGACTTTTGAATTCCAAGGTACGAACTCATAGAATTTACCTCGGTAGTGCAAGCCAATCATCGCCACTGATTCCATCCACCACAGCACCCCTCTTCTACCGCCACCCGCCGTTAAAGCTAAATCTGGTTCGCCGTCGAAGCTGTTGCAGTTTAGCCAAAACCATTTTTGCGGAAAAGCACCGCCCCAATTTTTTTCGCTATAAGCTGGGGCATCTGTGAATTCGTAGCGTTTACCATTCCACTCAATCCAACCAGTCGCCAAGCCATGAGCCATCAAAATCTGCCATCCTGGTTCAAAAATTTGCAAAGATGACAACCAACCAGCAGTTGATTGCTGTAGCTTACCGCGATCGCCCCATCCATATATCGGCTTAATCTCATATTGCCAGCGACAATAGCGATCGCTACCAGGATCGCGAATTATCCCTTGATTCCAAGTAGCAGTTGCTTGATAACCCTGCTGGATATGACGCTCAAACTCATCAGGTGAAAGCAATCTAGGCTGAGTACTTAAATCGGTTTTTCCCCAGTGTCCCAGTTCCAACTGTGACGAATTTGCCCAGAACCGCTTCACATCTGGAAAAGTCCGCCACAAATATTCATCATTTGCTCCTAAGACTTGGGCTGCACCGCCGCTGTGCATTTTACCACCAAATGGATCTTCTATGGAGAACATGAACGCAAAAGTGGTACTATTTTCCGGCAAAGTCACGCGATAATACCAGCCTTCAAAAAAGCGGCGACTACTACCATCCCAGTGGTAGCCACTATGAGGAGTTTGGGAAGATATCACTAAATTTTTGGGAATACTAACCATGCAGACCATTTCAGCTAATTCTTTTCCAGTATGAGCGATCGCTATCTATCTCAGCGCTAGAAACTCAATCTAATTCAGATGAATAACCTCGAACGCTACTATCAAATCCTTGGACTAGAACCCGGTGCATCATTGGGTGAAATTAAGCAAGCTTACAGAGACTTAGCCTTTGTGTGGCACCCAGATCGTTTTCCCGATACTCCTCATCTCAAGCAAAGGGCAGAAGCGGAAATCAAAAAAATTAATGAAGCTTACCAACACTTAAAGACGTTTCAACCGATTTATCCCAATCAAACATCAAGTTGGACGGGAACAGGAATTTATTCCACCTATTGGTTTGATGCCGACACTTTCTATAACCAAGGAATGGAGAACGCCAGAAGAGGTAGATACAAGCAAGCAATTGAGGACTTTACCCAGGCAATTCGTCTCAACCCGAACCACATCAAAGCCTATAAGTATCGCGGGCTTGCCTGTGCCAAACTTGGATATGAAAATCGAGCCGCCGCCGACGCTAATAAAGCCGCACAGCTAGAACGGAAACAAAGAAAGACAACCTCTACACCCCCTTCACAGCCAACTGCCTGGAAGTTTTTGCGAACCCTGACAGGTCATACTAACTGGGTTTTTTCTATTGCTATTAGTCCAGATGGACAAACTCTAGTTAGTGGCAGTGCAGATAAAACGATCAAGATTTGGCATCTGCCCACAGGCACATTATTAAACACTCTCATAGGGCATTCAGAATGGGTGCGGTCTGTAGCCATTAGTCCAGATGGACAGATGATTGTCAGTGGTAGCGACGACCATAGTATTAAAATTTGGCATTTAGCAACAGGAAAATTACTTCATACCCTCACAGGACAATCCGCCGCAGTCTGGTCTATTTCTATCAGCCCTGACGGTAGCAAGATTGTTAGTAGCGGTCAAGACAAGAGGATCGAGATTTGGAACTTAAAAACTGGGGAACGATTACCTAGCTGCATCGGGTGTTCTAACTCAGTTTATTCTGTCGCCATCAGCCCTGATGGGCAAACTTTGGCTAGTGGTAGCTGCGACAAAACGATTGAGATTTGGCATTTAGGCATGGATCGACTGCTGCACGTCCTCAAGGGACATTCGAGTTGGGTTAATTCTGTCGCCTTCAGCCCAGATGGGCAAACTTTGGCTAGTGCTAGTTATGACAAGACGATTAAGCTATGGCGGCTAGGTGCTAGCAAGCCGTTAAATACTCTTACCTGGCATCACAGTCATGTTGGTTTCGTTGTTTTTGGTGCTAACGGGCATTTGGCTAGCAGAGGGGACAATACAATTAAGCTATGGCATCCCAGTAGTGGAAAACTAATATCTTCTCTTAACGGTCATGCTGACTGGGTGAATTCTGTCGCCTTCAGCCGTCAAGGAAATATTCTTGCAAGTTGTAGTCGTGACATGACTATTAGAGTTTGGCAGTGCGATTAGGCATTGTCAGTATTTTGGGTTAGATTGCCGGAAATTTTTGGGAATACTAAATATAAAGAATTGCGTTGACTCTAGTCCTGTTTGAGGATGAGCGAGCGCTATTGTATTAGTCCTGAAAAATCCTGCCACCCCCTGATGAATCACCTTGAAAAATACTACAAAATTCTTAAACTGAAACCTGGTGCATCCTTGGGTGAAGTTAAGCAGGCTTACAGAGATTTAGCAAAGGTTTGGCATCCAGATTGTTTTCCTGATGCTCCTGAACTGAAGCAAAAGGCAGAAGAAGAAATTAAAAAAATTAATGAAGCTTATCAACAGCTAAAGTTTTATCAACCCGTTTGTGTGAATTCATCTTCAGGCGATCAAACAGCGAATTACTCCACATATCGCATCAATGCCGAAACTTACTATAAACGGGGAATGGAGAATGCTAAAAAAGGTAGATATCAAGAAGCAATTGAGGATTTTACCAGTGCAATTCGTCTTAATCCAGAATATATTGAAGCATACAAGTATCGAGGAATAGCCTGCTCAAAACTTGGATATGAAAATAGAGCAGCTTCAGATGCGAATAAAGCAGCACAGCTTCAGCACAAACAGAAAACACCAACTTCAAACACAGCACCATATTCATTTTCATCTTGGAAATGCGATCGCACTCTCAAAGATCACATACACTGGGTTTTTTCTATTGCTATTAGTCCTGATGGGCAAACTTTAGTTAGTAGCAGCGCAGATAAAACGATTAGGATTTGGCATTTAGCTACAGGCAAATTATTAAACACGCTTAAAGGACATTTGGAATTTGTCCGGTCTGTTGCCATTAGTCCAGATGGGCAATTGATTGCCAGTGTCAGCGATGACCGTAGTGTTAAAATTTGGCATCTAGTAACAGGGGAACTACTTCATACCCTCATAGGACACTCAGCCCCAGTGTGGTCTGTTGCCATCAGCCCGGATGGAAAACATATTGCTAGCGGCAGTTGTGACAAGACGATTAAGATTTGGAACTTGAAGACAGGGCAACGGCTGCATCACCAGATGGGGCATTCTGAAGCAGTTTATTCGCTAGCTTTCAGCCCTGATGGACAAACTTTGGTTAGTGCCAGTGCAGACAAAACGATCAAAATTTGGCATCTGGGGATGAATCAACTACTGCACGTCTTGAAAGGACACTCAAGCTGTGTTAGTTCTGTTGCTATCAGTCCAGATGGGCAAGCGATCGCTAGTAGCAGTTACGATCAGACAATTAAGTTATGGCGTTTAAGCACTGGTAAACTGTTAACTACCTTCATAGGGCATCACAGCTATGTTTGGTCTGTCGCTTTCAGTGCTGACAGTCAGACTTTAATTAGTGGCAGTGCCGACCATACTATCAAAGTATGGCAGCTAAGTACTGGAAAACTGTTATCCTCTTTGTGGGGTCATTCTGACTGGGTTAATTCGGTTGCCTTTAGTCCTCAAGCTAATATTCTTGCTAGTTGTAGTCGGGACATGACTGTTAAAATTTGGCAGTGCGATCGCTCTTGTTAGTTCTAGTTTCTAGGTAGAAAGGTAAGATATCAATCTTACCCTTTACATATAGAGCGTAGCCCGGTAATGCCGGGCTACTGAGCCAGGGTACTAGAAGAGCCAGGCTCAGCCTCATTAACCGCCCGATCGCCGTCAAGAGTCATTAGTAAAAACAAATGACAAATGACAAATAACGCGAAATCCCACCCCTTAAAAGGAGTGGGATGAGCTTAAATATAGCAAGCTTTAAGCAAGATTTTAAATGCTAAAACCCTGTAAGTTATATTAAATTTTGCTTTCTATGCATTCAATAAAGTTTGACTTCAAAGTATTAGCATATTGGCAAAATCTTACATATTAAAATAACTATCTTTTGAGTCATATTCTTTATCCCAACAGCGCTCTAGCAATTGAATTCTGTATACTGTTTCAAATAGACGCGGATTAAGTATAAGTTTAGATCTGGAACTAAACAGCGGCTGGTTTAGAAATTGCCACAGAGGAAACTTCAAGACATTAGATTGTAACTTCATAGGAAAAAAATCTCAATAGCGAACACAGCAATATTGGTAATCCGGATGATTTCTACAAACCTTGGTTTGTTAAATTAACCTTGCCATAAGCTACAACCAACTTTCTTGGTGAAGATTACTGAATAATTCCACGCTGTTTTGACAATATCTGTATTTTTGCGGTAGCCAAAGCAATGCTTTTAGCTTCATAGCCAAAAAAATAAATCCACCTTAGTAGTAAGGTGGATTCTAGAAAGATGTTTTAAATGGAGCTTACGGGAATCGAACCCGTGTCCAAATTGGGTATTAACCCACCGCTCATTCACAGGTTTAGCCTATCTAATCCTCAAGGCGGGAACCGTTCTTTATCCCGAACGATGGGATGCTCCGGTCTAATCTTAGCTAGCAAGCCAATCGGAGAAAACTTGCTAGAGCATCCGTTGGGGGTTGGTCTATAGTCCTTAACGGAGTCGAACTATGGACAAGCGTACCTTTGAGAGGTTTTTAGGCAGCTACTGCCTGACGCTTAAATGCTACGATGTTGTTCGCAGTTACGTTTTTTTGAGCCTTTGATTTGCGAGAGGAGACTCACTCTCGACCTGAATCACGGAGCAGCCTTCGCCAACCTGTCGAAACCTTTAAAGCCCCATGCTGTTCTTTCTCTATTATAGTGAAAAAAATGTGTTGTGGGCTACGCTAGCACCAAGAATTAAAATAGTAGGGGCGGGTTCACCAAAAATCAACAGTTTCATACAAATATCTCGAATAAACCCGCCCCTACTAGTAATTTTTGTTAGCGAGTATTACGAGGTGCTATTCTTGACTCTAGCTTGGCAACACGCGCCTCTAATTGCTTGAGATCCTGCCTTGTTTCGATCGCTAGATTAGCTAACTTATCGAAGGATTGCAATCGTGCTAACTGTCGGTTTCTTACTTGATTATTTGGAGTAACTGTCGTAGGAGACACAGCTCTACCAGATTGTCCTAGCTGAGACTCAATCTGGCCCAGTCTCGATTCAATATTCCTCAGATCGAATTCTAAGTTATTAATCCGCGATTCGACTTGCTGCGATAAGGCAACTTCAGGAGTTAAGCTAATCCAGGCAAGAATCACCAACAGCATAGCGATAGCAAGCATTGCTGTTATTTTCAGTTTATTGTTTTTTCGCATGGCTGATGGCATCTTGGCTACATTCTAATGATCGTGCAGGCGATCAAATAAACTCTGCCAGTCGTTAGCTCGATGGCTATCCTGTTTTTCTTTTACCTCAAAAGTCACATTACACGCCTTGGGTTGTGACAACACTTGAGTGCAAAGTTCAGCAATAGAATCCCGACTGACTTTACCCTTAATATTATCGCCTTGCTCAAAAATTAATTCCTTCACTCCTATTTCTTCAGTCAACGCACACGGCCTGATGACGGTGTAAGAAATTCCACTTTGTCTTACACTATCCTCTCCCCGCAACTTCCAGGTGAGAATTCCCCCAAGTTGGTCGTTCAAACGTACTGCTGGCGGTTCTTCTTCTAAATTTATATCAGGACGACCTGGACGAGTCACCCCAGCTGAACTAACTAGTACGAATTGAGGTAATGCTGCACCGCCATATGCCGCAATTGATTCTACTTGCAAAGCAAAGCCACCAGGCGAAAATTTCGGGTTCAATTCGCTGTTATACTCGAACTTACTCAGCATCAACTGAAACGAGTAAATTTTACTCTTGTCGATCGCAGGACAGTCTTGTAAAGTCTTAGCACGAAATACCGGAATTAACTCGTCAAACGGAACGCACACCGTTATCCACTCGTTGGCGACGGTGTCGAAGGAATAAGAATAACCAATGCCATCCCATTTAGTTTCTGTACGCAGAAAGAACTTATAACGCTTACCGTCTCCTCTCACCCGTAGTTCTACACCTTCGTAGCCAGATAAATTCAATGGCGAACCAAAATTTTTGGTTCTGATAGAAGCGAATCCCCCAGAGTTTGCAGTTGAAACATTCCCTGCAAATAAAGCCGTACCTTCGACTAATTGGATATTACTCTCACTCACCCCACCCATGACGACATCATCTACAGCACCCCAAATTTGCTGCAAGTCGGCTGATGGGTTGGTAAAGTCAAAGATTACTTTTTTAGTAGCGGGTGCTTTACTCAAATGTTTAGCAGCAGCATCAACTAAGTTCTTCACCCCCTGATATTCCACCCGCTCTGGAGTATCGCCGACAATTTCAGGTAGGTAGAATTTAATTCCTTGATTGTATTTTGCCCGATCTGGGGTATCTCCTTCAACTGGCTGTACGCGCACCGCCGTGCAACACACAACAGCTTGGACGTTTGCCATCATTTCGTCAGTTAGAGTCTCTGGCTTAGTAATATCTCCGCTCCATAAATCTGTACTTTTGTCAAGAGTTACCTTGGCTTTGTCGAGATCTCGGACGAGCGATCGCACTTGATAACCTTTGTCTATCAATCGTTGGACTACTCGCTTACCAACGCCACCCGTAGCCCCAGCTACTAATACTACTCCCATTTTTTTTCCGATACGTTTATTTTCATTATCCTTAGTGTTTGATTGGAGTAATTGCCTCAGCCAACCTAAACCAGGGATAATATCAAAATAAGCTAGGGTTTGGAAAAATCTACCAGCATCCCATTGAGAGCGATTTTTTTGGGTCATGATTCGTCTTCATCCGTGCAGTGTTTGTAAAGATAGCCTGTATGACAGTTGACAGTTGAATGTTACCAACCACCATGAATTTTTCACTAGTCAAATGAGATTGCTATATATCTATTATTAGTAAATGTCAGACGCAGACAACAAAGGTATCTCTACTACTGCGTTAGCATTGCATAAACGCCCTAAAGCTTGAGCATTAAGACTTTTTGCAGTCAATTGATTTGTGTCCATCACATTATTCAAGATCATGGACAAAAAAGAAGTTGAGTTTGCTGATGAATCTTAAAGAGCAAAACTGGAATAATTTCTATGCTAAACATTTGCAAGATTGGCACGGAATTTGGACAATCTATTCTTCCTCTGGAGAGGTAACAGATACATTTCAATGTGTTAGAAGTTTCCGCAGTAATAGCGAACAGACTGAAATTACTCACACCAATCGCTATACCTATGCTGATGGCAGAAGAGAGGAAAAAACTTGGCAGCTTTATAAACCTTCACTCAGATCGATCTTCTTTGAACAGGGTGCGGGTGCTTTTAACTCGAAACAGCTAGAACCCGGCACACTGTTTGCAGTCGAATTATTTTTTCGCCACCAAGACATAAGACACAGTGTAGTTGTCCCTTATCAAGATGGCAGCAATTTGACGAGTATGTTGAGTATTCGTGAAGATGCAGCAAGTCCTAGTAAGTTTTGGTCTTCCGATCTCAATCTTGTAGCTGAGCGAAAATTAAGTGAAAATTGGATCGGCACCAGACAGACAATGACACCCGATCTAAAAGTTTCTCCCGCTCTTCCAACTCAGCTACACTGGGCAATAGAAGGAAACGAAACATTCTTTTTTCCCGACGGCATTTCTTTGAGTTGCCCTGGTAAAGTGAAAGTTGGGATGGCGATCGCGATCGCTACTAATTGGCTCGTAAATCCAACTTATATGCAGCAAGTCACGATTAAATATGACGAGTTGGGAGCTTTTCATAACTTGACGTTTGAACAATTCCACTTGTCAGATGACAGCCAGCAAAATCAGGATTGAGTCCAAGTAAATACCCATACAGCCTGTAAGGGCGAGTTTAAGTTAAATATTGGTTGATAACAAAGATTTTCATCAAACCCGCCCCTACCTGATATCAAATCAAAATCTCAGGATGGATGAATTTGTAACCTGCGGCTTCGATCTTCTGATTGAATACCCGTGTGTTGTAGGGGCGAACTTGCCGTTCTGAAGGATTCCAGATCACCTTTGGTAGATCGTGCTGTTCGGACAAGCGATCAAGCAAGTCGCGGCTAGATTGCGGTTCTTTATTTACTAAATTGTAAATCCCCTGCAATTTCTCAGATGCGGCAAAGTCCACAGCCCCAACAATGTCATCTAAGTGAATCCAATTGGTAAAATCTTCACCAGTACCAGGACGAGTAGTGCCAAAAGCTCGACTGAATATCTTAGTCAACTCGCGTCCAAGTCCGTAAATTCCACCCAAGCGGAGGATGCAAACTTTCAGATTTTCACTCGATGCTGCCATCAACACTTGCTCTGTCTCAGCCAGAATTTCACCATTTTGGTTTGCTGGGGTCAATGGTGACTCTTCATCTACCCATGCTCCATTTTTGTCTCCATAGACAGAGTAGCTACCTGTATAAATTAGCTGCTTCACGGTAGGAGCCTGCTGCAATGCCTTAACAATATTTTTGGCAGTATGCAGGTAAGTTTGTTCGTAGCTGTTGCCATCCAATGAGCGTGTAGGGGCGACACTCAGAAGGATCAGATCTTGGTCTTGGACAACTGATTTGAGGCCAGTTTCATCGTCACCTTTGATCACTATTACTCGCTGTGCCACTTGCTCAAGTTCGCTTACACGTTCCTTGGTTGTGGTTGTTGCCGTGATGTGGAATTGATTATCCTGATGCCAATGACGAGCGACAGCAGTACCGACATAGCCACAGCCAACGATCGCAACGTTCATGATTTCCTTGCCTCCAAGTGCCCGTCCGGTCAGTGCATTCTAACGATAATTGAAATTACTAGTTTTACAGTTACCGTTTATAGAGACGCAAAATATCGTGTCTCTACTTGTTGAACAAAGAAAATTTTCTCAGGTAGATGTTGAAAATTTCAACTATCTAAAAGGGTTGAAACTAGATGCAGTTCGTGGTATAGTTTACTTTATAATGGAAATCTAAAAGCAAATTTTAAAATAGCGTAGATTACCATTATTAAATAATACCTCTAAAAGTATTTAAAATAAAGTACCTGAAGGCGAAAAAAAGAGGTTTTTGAGAATTTATCGCATCAAATTAAATAAATAGAAAAAAGATTAAAATACAGCGATCGTAACAGTGAACAATAATAACTGAAAACGGGTAACTGTAAAACTAGTGAGTGAAAGGGTAATTAACTCAACCCTACCCGCACATGACCCTTGGATTTCGTGTCATTTGTACATAGGGCGAAGCCCTGACCGTAGGGTATGACAAATAACAAAGGACAAATGACAAAATTTTATGAATGAGTTTCAACCACCAGGCTTTGGCAAACAAGCGATCGCAACCTCACTGGGGTCAATGGTTTATTACACGCCAGTCCCTAAGAATGAGGAATTACCACCTTTAATCTTCCTGCATAACTTTGGCGGCGGTGCTTCGGCCTATGAATGGTCTAAAGTTTACCCAGCTTTTACTAATAACTACCGCGTGTTAGCCCCTGACTTAATCGGTTGGGGAGAATCGGCTCATCCAGTTCGGAATTACCAAATTGCTGATTATCTCCAGACAATAGCAGAGTTTATTCAAAAAACTTGTCAAACTCCAGTCACTGTAGTAGCGTCTTCCCTGACAGCAGGTTTCGCTATTCGCCTTGCGATTCAACAACCGGATTTATTTCAGAAATTGTTGCTAGTGTGTCCATCTGGGTTTGATGACTTTGGACAAGGGGCGGGGCGCAGGCTACCGCTACAGCTAATTTCTACACCTCTAGTGGATCGCTTAATTTATGCTTTGGGGGCTGAAAATGCAGTTGCTGTACGTAATTTTTTGAGCCAATTTCTGTTTGCTCTCCCAGAGCGTGTTTCTGAAGAAATGGTAGAGGCTTATCTAGCTTCAGCACAACAACCAAACGCAGAATATGCCGCCCTTGCTTTTTTAAAGGGAGATCTTTACTTCGATCTGGCTTTATATCTGCCACAACTGACCATACCTACAGTAATGCTGTGGGGAGAACAAGCACAATTTACCAGCGTTAATTTAGGGCGGCGGCTAGCAAAGCTAAATCCACAAGCAGTTCAAGCGTTTGAAGCGATCGCAAATGCAGGTGTCTTACCACATCTGGAAATGCCAGAGGTTGTAATTGGTTTGCTTTACAAAATGCTGAATGATGAATGATGAATTATAAAGTATGTTGAGGTTGCAGAGATTATCAACTGTCGTCTTGGTTGTCGGAAGTGCTATTCTCGGCGCATATTTGTATATCTCAACACAAACTTGTTTGCTTGTACATAACGTTCCGAATGGCTATTTGTACAAAATCTGTGAGTATGTCCATAAACAGCAGATTCCAGTCGGGATCAATCCAGCAAATTATAATATCCGCAGGCTCGTTGAAAAGACAAGCGAGGAGACAAAACCAACAATAGACGTTTGGCTTGATTGCTGCTACATGGGGGATGCTGCAATTTTTGATCGAAAGACTGGTGAAATCCGAGCATTTCATCTTGGATATCGATAGCGTTTTGACGATATTCACCATTGATAATTTATATAATTTTTTTAGGTGGGCATTGCCCACCCTACTTCATAATTCATCATTCATAATTCATCATTTTTAGCCAGATAATAACAGTAGTTCCACCACCAATATTTGAATCTGGATGCCATTGAGCCGGGCTGAAAACTTCTATTTTCCCTTGCATTTGCTCGATTAACTCTTTAGCAATCGCCAATCCCAAACCAGTACCGGGAATTTCTGAATCTGCTTTTTCACCTCGGTAATGTCGTTCAAACATATGCTCTAAATCTTGTGGGGGAATTCCCATTCCCGTATCGCTGATGGCAATTCCCTGCATCCGATCTTGCTCAAGCCCAGATTGAATATAAATTTTGCCGCCTGCTGGGGTATACTTCAAAGCATTGTCGATCAGATTGCTTAAAACCTCGCGTAATTCTTTGGGGTTTGCGCGAACTTGCGGTAAATTCGCCGGAATATCTGCTTGTAAATCCAAATTTCGTTCTTGCGCGATCGCAATAGCTGAAGCCAAAAGCGGTTTTAACACATCAGCTACTGCACATAAAGAGATGCTACCTTCACCCTTGAGTAACAAAGGTAGTGGTGGAGTGAGTGGTTCAACTGTCGCCTCCATCAGTGGAGTTGCTGGAGGTAGGGATTTGATTGATTCTAAATCTTCTAGGCTCAGATCTATCGCCCGATCAAACTGTTGGAGTAACTCATTGAGGCGATCGCTTTCC
Source organism: Leptolyngbyaceae cyanobacterium (assembly GCA_036704105.1). Lineage (GTDB taxonomy): Bacteria > Cyanobacteriota > Cyanobacteriia > Cyanobacteriales > Chroococcidiopsidaceae > Chroococcidiopsis. The sequence goes on from DATNQH010000059.1 coordinate 19,642, forward strand.
CGTAAAATGTTATCTGCTACTGCACGGTTAGCATCGCCTGGAACTAAACGCTTCAAAAGCAGTTTCCCAAACGTCCGCAATGCTGTTAAAGGATTGCGAAACTGGTGTAACAAGTTATCCAGCAAATCGCGTTGCTGCGCTTGCAGCCGTCGTTGTTGACTCAGCTGCTTCTCTACCCACTCCCGTCGCCGATCCATTAACCTAGCAAACGTCAGAGTTTGAGCCACCCTTTCAATTTCATTGCGCTCTTGCTCATTCCATGCTCTGTCTTCCCGACTTGTTACCAGTAACCCCATTAACACACCTTCATGCATCAGTGGTAAAACGATTTGCCGACTCGGTAGCAGAGAGCGATTCATCTCATCCGGTTGTGGCTCATCTGCCAATTCTGGTGATGACAGAACTGTTTTCGATGCCTTTTCTGAAATAGTTTTTGAACTCAATCGCGGCAAATTCTCGCCTAGCTTTGCCGATTGTAGTAACGCTCCAAGCGATCGCCACTCTTCCCACCTCAGTGCTGTTTCTGGGTAAGCTACTACTGGAATTAGCTTATCTTGAGCAGTCCCTTCCTCTATCAATCTTTCTGTTAAATACACAACGCTTAATGCCGCTCCCAAACCTTGGGTAAGTGAGGCAATCTGGGAGCGACATAGAGAAATAAATTCAGGACTGGCAGACATTAACATCAAAAGGAGTCGGGAATTAGGATTGTTGGAGTCGACACAGAGATGAGGGGGTCTAGGAAGAAATGAAGTTGTTTTTAATTCTGAATTCTTCTAAGTCACTGATGCTGTAACCTACCACTCTACAGGAAAAAAGTTTGATATTTGATTTTTAGAGTAAGTAATTACAATTTGTTCGAGCTTGAAGCAAACTAACAACAGTTGATTTTAACTTTATTTTAAAATACAAAAATCAACATAAAGTAATTGCTGAAGTAGTTGCTTATTTTTAGCTGGAGCGCACGCCTAGCTTAAACAAGCCCATCTTTATTTTCTCCGGAAATTTGTATCAAAAACTTAACATAAGTTGATTTCCATAACTCAAACCGATATACTGGCGACGTATTTTGTAAATATAAATACAATTTTTAGCTAAACAGAGGAGGGAAAGAGGTTGGCAAGGAGACGCAAGCGTAAAAGTCGTCGTCGCCAAGAAGGACGCCGCATCCTCGAGCATGTGCCCCAATATAGCATTGAGAGTGGCGAAGAAAAACCAGTGACAGCTGCTCGGAAGTTTATTCAAGCAGAAGGTATTCTACCACCAGCACTACTGCTTGTTAAACGCAACGAACATACAACAGACCGTTATTTCTGGGCAGAAAAGGGGCTTTTCGGGGCGCAGTATGTGGAAGAGAATCATTTCTTGTTTCCTTCTCTGCGGGTGTTAGAGAGTCCTCCAGAGAAGGAACTGGTAGCGGCACTTAAGTAGTGTAGTTAGGTACTGCTTTCAAATCAAGCGGAACGCAGGCGTTAAGAATTTTCTTAGAGTCGCGTCATATGATGCGTCTGTACAGTTTAGCTAAGAGCAAGTTTTTCACGCCAGTATGGAACGAGGAGTAATTAAGGGGGAAGTTAATGCTTCCCCCTTAATTTTTGCGAGGCAAAACCGATTATTCGGCAGATTTTAATTTAAGCGATCGCGCCATTTCAATTACTTCATCTCGATGGGCAATGACAGTAACTTGACTTTGCTGCCTATCACTGCTTGTATTCTCTAGTTTGAGGGATACCTGCTCGTTCCTAGCCGCTTTTTTCCAATAGAATATACCAGCAGCAGGTGACAGGAACACTAAACCTAGAAAAACCTGGCTCCAACTGGGAAAAAGTATCCACCAAACGAGTGCTAGACAAAGAAATCCAATCGCCGCTAGGATTGAGAGAAAAATTGCTAGAAAAACGCTCGGTCTAACAAAGCCTTCAAACGTAACAGAGTTATTCTCTGCATCTACTCTAGTTACCTGGTAAGAACGCTGCTGCATATATTGTTGCAACTGAGTCATCAATGAAGTTTCAGAAGAGTCTGATACGAATTTGACTTGTTGTATACGGTCTTTAGTAGAAGCGCGAATGAAGAAAAATAGCCCCACACACGACAATAAAGTCAGCAGCAAGGTAGACGCGAGAATAGTAGAGTTCATAGCTAGTTTGTTAAGAATGGCTGCTCGATCGATTATTCATTGAGTTGCTTACGGAAATATACCCTACTTTTTCTCAAGTTATATGTTTTAAATATTACTAAGTATCCTCCTGTTTAACAACTGTATTTGAGGTCAAATTTTACATTGATCGCGGAAATGGTTTCGTCATGAACTAAGTGGCTTTTAGGTAGTAGGGATGAACCAAATATCTGACTTTAGTTAACAGAAGTTGGTAAGGAGTGGAAATAATCCGCGATCGCACTTAACCTAAGTATAGTTTGTAGGTTACTTAAAGGGCTGTGGAAGTGCGACCCACAAGCCTTACTTTCATTGTATTTGACTACTTAATCACCTGATTCATGTAGCCATGCCAAAGGTGCGCCAGACTTTGAGCTTGTTCGCTCCACTCTGGACTAATTTGATACATCCGTCTAGGACGACCACGCCCTTCAACTTTCTTCCAGTAACCGACAATCGCCTTTTCGTCTTCCAGAAACTTGAGTGCGCTATATAACACAGTATCAGAAAGCCGATAATGGGGGTGTTCGCTCTCCAGTTTTTGAATTAGCTCTGTACCGTAGGATTCGCCTTGTAACAAGACTGACAAAACATAACATACAGCTAGTTCCTGACTTAAGTAAGTCGGAGGAGGATTTTGAAAAAACTGATAGATATCCTCAAGTCTCATTTCTTTAACCCACTAATTCCCGGAAATTGAACCATAACAGCACTTGAGTTGAGCATTTCGTAATTAAACGTACCGTTGTTAGCGGCTACAGCAGATTGCTCGTGTTTACTAGATGCTCTGCTCAGGGGTGCGGTTTAGGCAATTTTATACGTTTAACGCTGGTATGTCTGCTAAACTTCACTCAAAATTTATTAGAATCATGCCATGAGTAGAGGTCAATTTAGTAGTTGGTGGTAAGAGGTGAGTGGTAAGAGGTGAGTGGTAAGAGGTGAGTGGTAAAAGGTTTTTCGAGATTCAGCCCCCTCAGATCCCCCTGCTCTTCTTCGGTCAACTTTCCCCTTAGTGCTGTAATGAATTTAATAAGTGTGATAAGAATCTATATTAGGGATGCACGCTAGGGATAAATATGTTTGATAAATCTAGCTCCCGATCGCCTGCTTCATCGCTGCAAGCAATTGCCAGGGAGCTTCGTCTTATTGGCTGGATTGGCTTCTGGATTCAGCTAGTGCTTGGTGTTGTTTCTGCTGTCATTTTGCTGGTATTCGCGGTTTTTGGTCAAAGGGGTAGTACTTCAGGTAACAATCCGGGAACTGGGTTTGGTGTCTTTCTGGCAATTTGTGGGCTGGTTTGTCTGGGTGTCAGCATTTATTTGGCTTTCCGTTACACCAGACTGGGCACTCAACTGCAATCTACTAATCCCAACAATCGACCGCGTAAGATTGAAACAGTTAAAGCCCTGCGCTTGGGAGTAATAGTAAATTTGGTGGGAATACTGCTGACTCTTTTGGGCGCACAAGCAATTGTTGGTACTTTTGCAGCAAGGGCTATATCTCAACCTCAACTCGCTATATATGCACCACAACAAGGAAACCAATCTTGGATCACTGGCTTAGATATGTTTGCGATCCAAGCAAATACTAATATCGTTTTTGCTCACTTTGCAGGGCTGGTTGCAGGTCTTTGGTTACTCAATCGGATAAACAAGTAATAGTAGCGCTCCTAAAACTAGTGGCGAGTGAATTGTCAATAGTTCCTTAAAATATATTTTGGTGTATTGATAATGTGTTGGTAGGAAAAGCCAAGATCTGAGGCTAAGACAAATCTGTGCTGGATATAAAACAAATACGAGAAAATCCGCAAGCGGTGCAAGAGCGGTTGAACAGTCGTGGCGATTATGACATTCAACCGATTTTACAGTTGGATCGGCAACAACGGGAACTGGAAGGTGTGCGATCGCGCCTCCAAGCCAGAAGCAACGAAATTGGCAAACTCGTTGGACAAAAGATTAAATCAGGCACTAGTCCCCAAGCTCCAGAAATCGAGCAACTGCGCGAAGAAGGGAACTCAATCAAAACGCAGCTAAGCCTCCTCGAACCCCAGGAAAGGGAACTCAAAACCCAAATCGAAACACTACTGTTGGCACTTCCGAACTTACCCGCCCAATCAACACCCATCGGTAAAAGTGAAGAAGAAAACGTCGAAGTGCGGCGCTGGGGCGATGAGTTCATTCCCCAGAATGCCAATATTCTCCCTCATTGGGAAATAGGCGAAAAACTAAATATTTTCAACTTTGAACGGTCTGCCAAAGTTGCTCAAAGCCGCTTCGTTACACTTATAGGAGCTGGCGCAGCTTTGGAACGGGCATTGATTCAGTTCATGCTCGATCGCCATATCGCCGCTGGATATGTGGAAGTAATACCACCAATTTTAATCAATACTCAGTCCCTAACAGCAACAGGTCAGTTACCCAAGTTTGCCGAAGAAAGCTTTAAATGCGCCGATGACGATTTGTGGCTGATTCCAACAGCTGAAGTTCCGGTAACAAACCTTTACCGAGATGAGATTTTGGCAGCGGAAGACTTACCCATCTATCACTGTGCCTTTACTCCTTGTTTCCGGCGAGAAGCTGGTAGTCATGGCAGAGATACGCGCGGCTTAATTCGACTACATCAATTCAACAAAGTTGAATTAGTTAAGTTTGTTGATCCCAGTACCTCGGAACAAGAACATCAAACCTTAGTAGAGAATGCCGAAGCGATCCTGCAAGCCTTTCAGTTACCCTATCGCGTAGTCGAATTATGCACTGGCGATTTAGGATTTTCAGCCGCTAAATGCTACGACATAGAAGTGTGGCTGCCTTCGGCTGGTAAATACCGGGAAATTTCCAGTTGCTCGAATTTCATGGATTTTCAAGCGCGACGAGGGCAGATACGCTTCAAGGAATCTGGTAAGAAGGGAACGCAATTCTTACATACGCTGAATGGTTCTGGCTTGGCTATAGGTAGGACAATGGCAGCAATTTTGGAAAATTATCAACAACCGAATGGCACAGTGCGCATACCAGAAGCACTACAACCATATTTGAAGCAGGAGGTTTTGGGAGAAGCGTGAATTATGAAGTGTAAAGTGTGAAGTATGTAGAGACGCGATATATCGCGTCTTTCCGGAGAAAGTGTAAAGTATGAAATTTAATCTTCATCCTTCAGCCTTTAGAGCCTATCCGAAAACCTATGATTTATGAGAAAATGGATCAGTAGAATTGCTTGTTTGTTGTTCGATGTCGAGTTCACAAGTCAATGCCAAGTACCGGATTCCTGATGAATTATGGGAACGTCTACAACCGTTACTA
>DATNQH010000060.1:0-34725 GCA_036704105.1 Leptolyngbyaceae cyanobacterium
AAAGGAGAGCGCTTTTGATTGTAAAAGACGTAGCAATGCTACGTCTTTACAAATTAACCGTTGATGCTAGGAGCTTCTACTGCTGCCAAGTCTAGTGGGAAGTTGTGAGCGTTGCGCTCGTGCATTACTTCCATACCTAGGTTAGCGCGGTTCAATACATCTGCCCATGTTCCGATTACTCGACCTTGTGAATCGATTACCGACTGGTTGAAGTTGAATCCGTTGAGGTTGAACGCCATTGTGCTGACACCCAATGAGGTAAACCAGATGCCGATTACTGGCCATGCAGCTAGGAAGAAGTGCAAGCTACGGCTGTTGTTGAATGATGCGTATTGGAAGATTAGACGACCAAAGTAGCCGTGTGCGGCAACGATGTTGTAGGTTTCTTCTTCTTGACCGAATTTGTAACCGTAGTTCTGCGATTCGGTTTCGGTTGTCTCACGTACCAATGAACTGGTTACGAGTGAACCGTGCATGGCGCTGAACAGTGAACCACCGAATACACCTGCTACACCGAGTTGGTGGAAGGGGTGCATCAAGATGTTGTGTTCTGCTTGGAATACCAACATGAAGTTGAATGTTCCGCTGATTCCCAAGGGCATTCCATCACTGAAGGAACCTTGTCCCAGGGGATAGATCAAGAATACTGCGGTAGCAGCAGCTACAGGGGCCGAGTATGCTACGGCAATCCAAGGACGCATACCCAGACGGTAGGACAATTCCCACTCACGTCCCATGTAGCAGAATACGCCAATGAGGAAGTGGAATACTACCAATTGGTAAGGGCCACCGTTGTACAGCCACTCATCAAGTGATGCTGCTTCCCAAATTGGGTAGAAGTGCAAGCCAATGGCGTTTGATGATGGTACAACTGCTCCGGAGATGATGTTGTTACCGTAGATCAATGATCCGGCAACAGGTTCGCGGATACCGTCGATGTCAACGGGGGGCGCAGCGATGAATGCGATGATGAAGCAGGTGGTGGCAGCTAGCAAGGTTGGGATCATCAATACGCCGAACCAGCCTACATATAGGCGGTTTTCGGTAGAGGTGATCCAGTTGCAAAACCGCTCCCACAGGCTGGCGCTACGTTCGCGCTGTAATGTGGTTGTCATGGTTCTATGATTGCTAAAGTTTTAATCTTTTTATTTTTAGATAGCTTTTAGACTACCTACATAAAATATTAACTTAATGATTGATTTTTGTGAAGGCTTTTTTAGTTTATTTTTCTATTTTCTTCAATTTCTTATTTAAAACTGAACTCATTGTTTGTTGTTTACTTTTGTAAAGTTATTTTTTGATTTACCCTATCAATAATTATTTAATTTAGTTAATTTTTATTAAAATAAGTTTATAAGTGTAAAATTAATTAAAACTTAATTTTTATCTCTAGCTTAAGGATTATAGTAGCGTCTTTGTATTTATGTCACGAATTGTTACTTACAGTCCTGCATATACGCTCGTACCGACATACGAATGCTTTAATCGCTGCGCCTATTGCAACTTTCGCGCCGATCCGGGTGAAAGTGCTTGGATGACTTTAAAAACGGCAGAAACTTTACTCAAAGGACTGCAAAATCAAGGCGTATGTGAAATTCTCATCTTGAGTGGAGAAGTTCATCCGCATTCGTCGCAACGACTGGCTTGGTTTGGGCTGATTTATGACTTGTGCAAGCTAGCTCTAGCAATGGGTTTTTTGCCCCACACCAATGCTGGGCCTTTAAGTTGGGCGGAAATGCAGCAACTGAAAACGGTAAATGTTTCAATGGGGTTAATGCTGGAGCAAGTAACACCCCTATTGTTAAAAACTGTACATCGGCAAGCGCCGAGTAAAGTACCCCGAATTAGGTTACAGCAATTGGAATGGGCGGGAAAATTACAAATTCCGTTTACAACTGGTTTATTACTGGGAATTGGGGAAACACAAGCAGATTGGTGGGAAACATTAGAAGCGATCGCACACTTGCATCAGCGTTACAACCATATTCAAGAAGTTATCCTACAACCACATAGTCCAGGTAGTCAGCAAATTTTTGATGCACCAGCTTTCGACCCGCATCAGCTACCAGAAGTAATTGCAAAAGCACGTCAGATTCTACCGCCAGCAATCACCATCCAAATTCCACCCAATTTAGTTCAAGATTCTCAATGGTTGCTTGCTTGTTTAGAAGCTGGTGCAAGAGATTTAGGCGGAATTGGGCCAATAGATGAAGTAAACCCCGACTACCCGCATCCACATTATCAAAAACTAGTAGAAATATTAGCTCCAGCCGGGTGGGAGCTAGTGCCGAGGAAGCCAGTTTATCCCCAGTATTACAATTGGTTAACAACACAATTACAAAGCTCGGTACAACAGAGGTGAGTCGCTTCGCTCCAGCTTTAAGTTTTAAGTTTTAAGTTAAAAAACACTCATTTAACTCAAAACTTAAAACTTATTACGAGAAATTATTCAAGTCCCCAAGTCCTCTCTACCCAGAAACCTGAAGACACGCGCGATCGCCTTTTTTGTAAAATAGAAATAGAGAATTCAGAGGTTAAAGTAGCCTATCGAGACTATCTACGGCAATCTTCAGGGTCTAAAACCTAGCCAACTAAAGCAGCTATCTAGGTTGTATCATCAACGCTTACCAGGCGATCGCTTGACTACGCCTGAATTTGCTCAACGTCTGGCGGCAATTAGCACAGACATCGCTCAGCCAGTGTGTACTTATATCAACCGCCGAGGACAAGTAATTCGTGTGGGAGTAGGTACACCCCGACAAACTCAAATCCCACCTTTAGAATTACCACGCTATGGTGCAGAACGACTCAGTGGTATTCGCTGCCTAGCGACACAATTAAAGTCAGAACCGCCGAATGAAGCTTCTCTGACTTCAATGGCATTGCAAAGGCTGGATGCTCTGCTAGTTTTAAACATCACTGGTTCTGGCTTTGAAAGGCGGGGTGGGGGAGCCACAGGTTATGTGAAAGAAACTTATCTGGCTCACTTAGTACCTAATACCAACTCTGAATTAAATATTGATTCATCTCCTAAACCTGTAGGGGCAGGTTTATCAGATAATCCTGAAAATAAACAGCAAAGCTCTAATAACCCGCAACTACAAACTCATCCATCTTGGAGCGTATCGCCTGCGTTGAGCCTAGATGTCGTCACCAATCAAGATTTTCTCGATTTGGTAGAAGGACTAGAGGCTGAATTTGGGCGAGAATTTGTTGCGCAGCAGGTAGATGTAGACCGCGATCGCGTGTTATTGGTAGGAGTAATTTCCTCAGACACTAAATCGCAGCAGTTTCAAGATAATTTGGCAGAGTTGGGGCGGTTAGTAGAAACAGCTGGTGGTGAAGTATTACAGACAGTGCAGCAGAAGCGAGCGCACATTCATCCCCAAACTGTTGTCGGCGCGGGAAAAGTGCAAGAAATTGCCTTGAGTGCGCAAACGTTGGGAGCAAATTTGATTGTATTTGATCGCGATCTTTCACCCGCCCAAGTTCGTAACTTAGAAACCCAAATTGGCATCAGAGTAGTCGATCGCACCGAAGTAATTTTAGATATCTTTGCTCAACGCGCTCAATCCCGTGCGGGTAAGTTGCAAGTCGAGCTAGCGCAACTAGAATATATGATGCCGCGACTGACTGGAAGGGGTCAAGCGATGTCGCGTTTGGGTGGAGGTATTGGAACTCGCGGCCCTGGTGAAACTAAACTAGAAACAGAACGCCGTGCAATTAGCCGTCGCATTTCTAGACTGCAACAAGAAGTCAATCAGCTACAAGCACACCGATCGCGTTTGCGCCAACAACGCCAACATCATGAAGTTCCTTCAGTGGCGATCGTGGGTTATACTAACGCTGGCAAGTCTACGCTGTTGAATGCGCTGACTAATGCAGAAGTTTATATAGCCGATCAACTGTTTGCTACTCTCGATCCTACCACGCGCCGCTTGGTCATTCCTGACGCAGTGACGGCTGAACCCCAGGAAATCGTGCTAACAGACACGGTAGGATTTATTCACGAATTGCCTGCATCTTTAATGGATGCCTTTCGTGCCACTTTGGAGGAAGTCACAGAAGCAGACGCTTTGTTACATTTGGTGGATTTATCCCATCCTGCATGGCAAAGCCAAATTCGCTCAGTCATGAACATTTTGTCAGAAATGCCAATTACTCCAGGCCCTATCCTCGTAGCCTTAAACAAAATTGATCGCGTTGATAGCGACACCTTAGCACTAGCTCAATCAGAGTTTCCCCAAGCCGTGTTTATTTCAGCAGATAAACGCCTAGGATTGGAAACCCTGCGCCAGGGGCTTGCTGGGCTAGTTCGCTATGCTAATGCTACTGTCTGAATCAGAGTAGAGACGTATTATGACAGTAGAGACGTAGCAATGCTACGTCTCTACTGGTTTAACAAAAATAAGAGCAAAAGAAATTTCAACTGAATCGAAAGATTATTTATTGCTAGGGCATCTCGATACTTTATATACTTTTCCCAATAGTGCAGAGGTGATCGATTCGACCTTCATACTCCTCTGACGCGATCGCTCTATGCAATTATCTTCATTTTATAAATCAAGTCTTAGCTTTATAGCGCTAGCTTTTTGTCTTGCTGTTGCTCCTCCAGCGAAAGCATCAGAAGTTGCATCAGTAACTGTAGTTGCTGACAAGCTAGATAATCCACGCGGTCTTAACTTTGCTCCTGATGGTAGTCTGTATGTTGCAGAGTCAGGAGTTGGGGGCGATGGGCGATGCATCCCAGGCCCTAGTTTAGAAGGTCTTCTTTCCTGTGCTGGTAATAGTGGTGCTGTAACTAAAATCAAGGATGGTAAACAAGAGCGCGTTCTCACGGAACTACCATCTACAGCAATAAGACCAACTGGTGGACCGGGTGAAGGGCCTCAAGATATTCAATTTGATTCCTACGGAAACGCTTATCTTTTAATTGGGTATGGTGGTAATCCAGAAATCAGCGATTTTCCTGAAGATTCCCCTAGTTGGGGACAACTGTATAAAGTTGACTTTAGTACAGGTTCGTTGACAAGTATTGCCGATTTGGCGAAATATGAATTTGCCAATAATGCTGATGGGGAGGATATTCTGGATGTTAGCGGTGAAATCGCCAGCAACCCCTATGCTTTCACAATCAAAGGTCATACTGCTTATATTGTCGATGCGGCAGCAAATAATTTATTGAGCGTGGGACTTGATGGTAGTAGTTTAAGATCGGAAACTGTGCTGCCGAAACAAACCATCACAGATCCAATTTTCCCAACTCCCGAACCAGGACAGGTAGCACCTCCTGAAGCACCGCTACCAGGACAGACACCAGATAAGATTGAAATTCAATCAGTACCTACAGGTGTGGAAGTGGGCCCCGATGGTGCTTTCTATGTGAGTGAATACACGGGTTTTCCCTTCCCTGTGGGTAAAGCACGGATTTTTCGAGTAGACCGTGATGGTAATACAAGTGTCTATGCTGATGGCTTTACGCAAGTGAGTGACTTAGCTTTTGATCGCCAAGGCAATTTATATGTCTTACAATACAGCAATCAACCGCAGTGGAAGGGAACTTCAGAAGGTTCTCTAATTCAAATAGCCCCCGATGGTAATCGCACAACTCTAGTTAGTGGTGAGGGAATAGAGTCAGCAACTGCCTTGACTGTCGGGCCTGATGGTGCTATATACGTCTCCACTAAAGGTGATCGCGCTCAAGAAGGTCAAGTTCTACGGATTGAGAAAAAGTAGGGCGAGGGGTAAGTCGCTTCGCTCCAGTTTTAAGTTTTAAGTTTTAAGTTTTGAGTTAAAAAACGCTGATTTAACTTAAAACTTAGAGCTTAAAACTCAAAACTATTCAAGCTCCCTCAGCGGTATTCAGCTCAAAATTAGCCCCGCCCATACCAACGCTTAATTCTTTCCGGTGGCACTCCTAATAAGTAAGCAATAATTGCTATTTGATTCATTAGCGTAGTTTTGATAACTCCTTTTTGTAGCCAACGCCGTGCTGAGGTGAGAACTGGTACTGAGATAATGGCAATGCTTCCCCTGCGTTTTAAACGTCGCATCAATTCAAAATCTTCCATCATCGGTAGTTCGGGAAAGCCACCAATTTTGTCAAATACTGCTCTTGGCAAAAAGATGGCTTGATCGCCATAAGGCATTTGTAAAGTGCGCGATCGCCAATTTACCCCAATTTCAATTAAGCGCAAACTCCACCGCCCTGCATCAATCTGCAAGGCAAATGCCCCTGCAATTACGTCAGTTTGTGCCAGTGTATCGCGTACTAAAATGTCGAATTGGGCAGGTAGACGAGTGTCAGCATGGAGAAACAGCAAAATATTGCCCGTTGCTGCTTTTGCGCCTAGATTCATTTGACTAGCACGACTCTTAGGCGCAAACAAAACTTTCACGCCCAAACACTGAGTTAGTTCAAATGTATTGTCTAGACTACCTCCATCTACTATAATTACTTCCACATTCTTACCATCTTGAGTACTGGCGATCGCTCCAGTTATATTTTTTGCTTCATTGAAAGTCGGGATAATTATTGAAATTTTCTCCCCCTGCACCTAACCTCCTAATCCCCTTCCCTAGTAGGGAAGGGGGAAGCTCCCCCTGCTATCTTTAGAGATATTTGTTCCCACACAGGCAAATCTTCTGGGCGATCGACATCTGCAAGAGCGGGGAGATAATTAACAGACAAGTTAAGCTGTTGGGCGATCGCAACTGTCTGTTGTAATACTTCAGCAGTACTCCAGTTAATCCCAACAAATAATTCTGGAATGAATGAGCGCAGGCCTAGTAAGTAATAGCCTCCGTCGAACGCCGGGCCTAACACCAAATCGTATAGGTGCAGCAGATCGAATGCTTCGTGAAGTAAGTTAGCATTTAATCTGGGGCAATCTGTGCCAATAATTACGGCATTTACATTGTCTTCAAGAGCAAGACAAAGCGATCGCGCCATCCGAGTACCAAGATCGCCTTCGCCTTGAGGTTTGTAATCTCCCGAACCCAACCATTGTGTCATTAGATTTAGATCGCCGCCAGCAAAGCGGACTTCTACTGCTATTGGGCGCACAGAATGCAGTTTTCTTACCTGAGTCAGGGTATGTTCGGTCATTTGGCGTTGCAGCAAAGCTGCTTGCTCTGCTCCCAAAGCGGGGATAAGTCGTGTTTTTGTCTTTCCTGGCTCTGGATAGCGGGTAAAAATGATTAAGCGTTCCTTAACTATGTTTTCAACACTCACTGGAAAAATTTATTTTGGTTGGTGTAGAAACGCGACGATCAAAGCGTCTTGATCTGCAATAAATTGTATTTGATGATAATTGTTTACTAATTACTTAGCTAATATCTGGTTTAGACCTTTAAACCAATACACAAGTAAAATGTAACAGTTTCAATATGCTCTTGCAGTCAATCAAACACTAATTATTATTCAGCGATGCATAAAACAGTTGAAGTGTTACCAGATCTAGCGGCGCTAATTGAGCGATCGCTCTCGATCACGCTAGCGAAAATTCAAACCGCGATTGAGTCACGCGGATTATGTACGATCGCTTTGTCTGGAGGTAGCACTCCCAAGCCATTATACGAAGCGATCGCCGCCCAACAGCTACCTTGGGATAAAATTCATGTTTTTTGGGGAGATGAACGTTATGTTCCCCCCGACCACGCTGATAGTAATCAATTGATGGCTCGTCGCGCTTGGCTAGATTCAGTTGATATTCCCGCTCAAAATATTCATCCGATGCCAACTGACGATGCCGATCCGGCAGATGCAGCCCGCAAGTATGAAGCACATCTAGCGGAATTTTTCCACCTTAAAACGGGAGAATTTCCGGCTTTGGATGTAATTTTGCTGGGCATGGGAGATGACGGACACACAGCATCTTTGTTTCCCCACACAGAAGCCTTGCAGGTGCGCGATCGCGTAATTACTGTTGGCTCTAAGGATGGTCAACCCCGGATCACATTCACCGCACCAACAATTAATCATGGTCGATGTGTGATGTTTGTGGTTGCTGGTGCTAACAAACGAGCGGCATTAGCTGAGATTTTTGCGCCCGAAGCTGATGAACTGAGCTACCCTTCCCGGCTAGTTCAACCCCAAGGAGAACTGTGGTGGCTGCTTGATCGAGAAGCAGGTCAAGACTTGCAAGTGAAAAATTAGTAAGTTATTAAGATCCTAACTGCGATCGCCACTTATAAGCTCTTTCTCCCCCGTCGATGCAAGGATAAATTTCATGATCGTCTGCCCAAACTGCAATCACCCTAACCCGGAAGGAGCGCAAGCGTGTGAGGCTTGCTATACTCCCTTACCAGCTACTACTAGTTGCCCCAATTGTGGCACTTCGGTGCAAACAGATTCGATATTTTGCGGACAGTGTGGCTTTGACCTCCGCTCTAGTGCCGCCACAGCAGTTTCCAGGTTAGACATTGACATACCTCCCACATTCGCTGAGTTTGCTCCCCCCGAACCGCTTGTCGAGTCAGAACAACCGCTGGTTGAGTCAGAACATTCAACTTCTAGCCTCAGTTCACCCAACCCACCAGTACCAGTAACAGAAGTCACAAATTATTCAGCCAATAGCAGCAATATCCCCGCCGCTCCCGAAAATCAACCAAAACCAACATCTGTAGTATCTCCCGCGAGTTCTAAAACTCAATTGCAGCAGCATAAAGCACAGCTTTTGCACGTGCAATCAAACACTGTAATTGAGTTACCGCAAAATTTGCCTGTAATTCACATTGGCAAGCCTAACGATCGCATTCCACCAGATATAGATGTTGCTGGGTTTCTCAACTCCGAGATTGTGTCCCGAATTCATGCTGATATCCGTCCTGAAGGGGATGCATTTTATCTAGAAGATGTGGGAAGTTCAAACGGGACTTATGTTAACAATACGCCGCTTTTACCCGGCAATCGCCATCGTCTGCGAGTAGGCGATCGCATAGCCCTGGGTAAAGGAGATTTGGTAACTTTCTTGTTTCAGATGTCATAGCTGCTTGCTCTGCTCCACTTAGTCGTGCCAAAGTGATTACGATTATCCTTCTGCATCCGCAACACTCTACTCCGATTCAAAGTTGGTCATTCAAAAACGAGTCAGTCATCCGAATTGGACGGGCAACAGATAATCATGTTGTTTTGTATAGTGCTGTAGTCTCGCGCCATCATGCTGAACTACGACAGTTAAATGATGGATGGAAAATTATCAGCTTAGGTGCAAATGGCACTTTTATAGAAGATCGACGCTTAACTGAATCTGTATCGGTCGATGATGGAGTAATTCTGAGGCTGGCTAAATCCGGCCCAACTGTGCAAATTCGGTTTGATACTGTTTCTTGGCAACAAGGAGATGAGATGACAACCCAAAAACTATAGTATATTCGGCATTCGCACATTCAAATTGTGAAATTAGTTTAGTGCCGTAGCTTTCACCTTAATGTATTAAAGGTAAAACTCTAACCGTTCAATTGCTATATTGGGCAACTATTAGTTGTGTGGGAACAACAGAACCCATTCCGCTGTGGCTGAGTTCATTACTTGTGCAGATGCAAAGGCAAAAATTTGCTGCGGAAGTTTAACGAACAATGTGGAGTTCGTCTCGAACAAGGCTAAATCCATTAAAATCCCAAATTAAGTAAGCAAAACCAAGCATCGCTAAACGCCCATTCCACAGTTTTTGTTGCGGATTCTAGCCAAAGATCCAAGCATTGCGATTGGCACCATTATATGCTTTGGGTACATTTGGATTTGGTACTTTGTCCGAATGACGAATTACAAAGATGAAATTTTATTGTCACCTTGCGTTTTACTGCTTCTTCTTAGTTGTAGAAATTAATCAAAACCAGAAGCTTAATACTAAAATGCATTAGTTAAGCGCTGACAATAAAGACGACATTACTGTTGCTGGTTAACTAGGTGTTAGGGCTGCTTAAAGTAGAACTGGAGGCACTTGCTGTAAAGCTAATTATCGTAGCTTTGAGTGAAAAAGCTCTTGGAAGTCTTGCCGTGTTTCGACCTCAAGAGCTTCTTCATTTTAACTTACCCGTCACTCCTCACATAGAAGAAAGAATAACGTGCGATCGCATCATTTTTTACCTATCTTTAGATAAATGTTTTTATCAAGCAGATTTGTACTATTTTATACAAATAGCTACTAGTTATTAAATGAGGTTGATTCCAAAGTAATTCGCTTCAAAGATAAGAGCGATGGATAAAAATTTTTACACCATAATCATAATTGGCATACATTTTGGTGAAAACTCAAGGAATTTTGTATCGCTGATATCAATATAGGTTAAGACTAACTAATCCTTTATACAGATATATGAATAACGCATAACTACATCCTAGAAAGAGGAACTTGTACCCCCGGCTTTGCCAAAATGATTTCAAGTCTAAATTCTATCAATATGAATTTAGAGTGACTAAACAAATGAATTTTGTTACCACGACTAGGTTAAAAATCCGAAAAAATCGGTTATATTTCAACCTAATTCACCATAAAACTCTTGCGAAAGTAACTAATCTGAACAATATTTGCTACCGCACCCAGGAACAGGAGTGCATCGATGATAAGAGATAGACAGCAGAAGCAGGATAGACAAAGTGCTGAAAAGGGACGCATACTGGCGCGACCAATTCAGATAAACAAAGCGGCAGCACTGGGTTTACAACCACTGGGACTTGGTGCGGGGCGCGACGGACTCCTCTACGTACCTGCAAGCTACCAGGCAAGCCGACCAGCACCACTAGTGCTGATGCTGCATGGCGCTGGCGGTTACGCTCATCAGGCGCTGGCTTTGTTTCAGCATCTAGCTGATGCGTCTGGGCTGATTCTATTGGCTCCTGACTCGCGCGATCGCACTTGGGATATAATCCTTAGTGGGTATGGTAGCGATATTGCCTTCATTGACTCCGCACTGGAGCAGACATTCAGCCGCTACGCTATAGATCCAGCAAGGATTGCGATCGCGGGCTTTTCTGATGGTGCTTCTTACGCGCTGGAGGTAGGCATCACTAACGGCGATCTGTTCACTCATGTCATTGCATTCTCGCCGGGGTTTATGGCACCTGTAGCGCAACGGGGTGAGCAACGCCTGTTTATCTCTCATGGTAAGTGGGACAAAGTTCTACCAATTGACAGATGCAGTCGCAAAATTGTGCCACAAATGCAGCAAGCTGGCTATGACGTGGTTTATCACGAGTTCGACGGTTTCCACGTAGTTCCTGAGATGATCGCCCGCGCCGCAGTTACCTGGTTTACCGCCAACCAGGAATGAGGAACTACTGTTAAATCAAAGGTTAGTAAGATCGCGAACTGGCTACACCAGTAACTTAAAAGTAAAAAAAAGGGACTCGTTCTCAAGTCCCTTTGAATCTGCAATCAATTGCGAGTTGTTTAACTCAACTGGCAGGCACTTAAATATAAGTGCCTAGCGAGTTTAAACTAGTTTAAGATCGGCGTACTCAGCTAATAAATCGTCAGATGTGAGGGTATCACCTTCTGCTTGTGGTGTCCACAGAACTTCGATGGCGAGGAGGCGATCGCTGGGGATGCTACCAATCGCGCGTAAAGCTTGTCGCAGATCGTCAGCGCTGTTGATAGCTGGCAATTGAGTATTACCCAAAGTTGCTGCTAACAAGGTAACGATAATGTATTCTCCAGGCCCTTCAGTAATCAGACGAGTTGGATTATCCAACTCACCACCCTCTTCAGCTGGTGCGATCGCAGCTTTGGCACTTGCTGCTTTGAGTTGGTTGTTGACGTTGGAAAGAGTCTCTTCTGTGAATTTACTCCGTTCTGCCAATGCCAGACGGTTGAACTCGGCTTCAGCTGAAGCTAAACGAGCTTGCTTAGTGCCACCGCCAGCATATACCCAATATTCTGGGTGACGTAGTAAAGCCAAAGATGCTTCCTGCAAGATTTCTGCACGTCCTTCAGGAGTGTTGGTATCAGCAGTTTCGGCAATACGGTTGAGTTCGGCTTGTAAACCACGCGCTCCGGCTAACATACCGACTTGGACACGGGTAACGCTAACGGAGGGGTTGCTGTTGTATTCCAATTCTCCAACATCGCCATCACCGCTACCAACGCGACGGAAGGCATTAACTAAAAAGTTGGCGATCGCGATAAAAATCAGGATCGTGAACAAACCGCCAAATCCACCTCCAATTCCGAAGAAAGGAAAGAGGAATGGGAAACCAAATCCACCACCTGGATAGGGAGCATATCCACCACCGCGAGGATAATATCCGCCACCTGGATAACTACGAGGAGAAGAGTAGCCGCGACTGGGAGAGCTAAAAGAACCACCACCAATGCGACCACCACTACGAGCCGCCAAGGCTCCATCGGCATGACCTAATGCCAGAGTGGCGACAAGACCAATCACAAACAGAGGTTTTAAAAGTGATTTCATGGCACGAAGCAGTTTTTTATACATAACACTATGCTTGAACAACAATACTGGCTTTGGTTTATTGCATTTAGGGTATATGTTTTTCCGAGGCAATAATGCATCTCGCTGCCACAGCCATTTGCAACGGTTAGCTAATCAGCTTTCATGCTGTTTGCTTTAATTAGCTACATTTCTAATTTACCGCTTCTAATATTTTCTTTGCTTGCCACTAAAGTAGGATTACCGAACCTTGAAGAAGGACAAGGAGACAAGGAGACAAAGGGAATTTTTATCAATCCTCCCCGTGTCCCCCCATCTCCCCCTCCCCTTGTCCCAATTAGCCGCCACCAACAATTGTTACTACTTCCAAGCGATCGCCTTGTTGCATCTGTGTTTCTGCCCAAAACTGGCGGTGCAAAATTTCGCCGTTGTACTCAACCGCCACTAAGCGGGGATTGAAGCCGAGTTGTTGTAAGACATCAGGGAGTAGGGATCGAGCCGCACAGGTACGGCTTTCACCATTCACCTGCAATGTAATCGGATCGCTCATGGGAGTTTTTAAGTTTTTGCTTTTGCCGCTTTGAGAGTTTGAGCGCAAGTCAGTTGAGAAAGGAAAAACTGAGTTACTAAGGTAGGTTGTTCTGCTTGTATGAGCGATCGCACCACTGCTATCCGCTCTGCTCCTGCTGAGATTACATCATTAACGTTATTCACGTCTATTCCCCCAATTGCAAACCAAGGAATTGGAGAATGCTTGACGGCGAAGCGGACATATTCTAATCCAGCCGCCGCTTTACCTACTTTGGTGGGTGTCTCATAAACTGGGCCAACTCCAATATAGTCTGCTCCCTCCTGAATTGCTCGCTGCATTTCCTCTGGGTTAGTGGTGGAGCGCCCAATAATTCTTTGCGGGCCGAGTAGTTGACGAGCAACGGCGATCGGCATATCTTCTTGCCCTAGATGTACGCCATCGGCATCTACTGCTAAAGCTAAATCTACGCGATCATTTATGATGAAAATTGCTCCATATTGCTGGCAAAGTTGGCGTAATTTCCGTGCATTATCGAAGCGATCAATATCGTTGGCAGTTTTGTCTCGGTATTGTAGTAGTGTCAGTCCACCTTGAAGGGCTGCTTCCACAATGCTGGGCAGCGTTTCTGCTGGAGAAGTAACAAGATATAAATAGGATTGCGCTAATATTTTATGTCGTTGATAACCCATTAAGCTGCTTTCTAGGGTATATACCCGATAACGCATCTGCTTAAAAGCTCCTCCCATTTTCGGATGGTAAAGCTTGCCATATTCTTCTAGTACCCGTAGTGCTTCTTCTACCCGGCAAAAATTAGCTTGTAGCAGTACGTCTATGCTGCCGCGTTGTTGTTCTTGAGGATGAGTTAGCTCAGTCCCTGGATCGCCTGGGGTATCTCTTGCTGCTCGAATTTCTGCGGTATGCCAGCTGGCTAGTTCTTGTCGTAATTGTTTGCATTCTTCACTAAGTCGGGCGCTGTTGAGACCAAAACGGCACCATTCTTCTACGATCCGCAAACCTTCACGCGCGCGGTCTAAGTTGGCATCCAATATCCGGCAAACCGCTGCCTGCACTTATCCTCCTTCAGTTATGTAGCTTTGTTATTTGGAACAAAGCAGTAATTTTTTCATCGTAACAGGCAGCCTCGCAATTTCAAAAACGTTTATTTAATTTGATGGAGCGATCGCCGATCTCCCCGATAGCTATACCTTGACTTTTATACACTTTTAATCTATAAGAAAGCAGAATGTTTCACCATTTCAGTTAGTTCAACAACAAATGAGTTGTAGGGGCGGCGATCGAGTAGTTTTAAGTTTTAAGTTTTAAGTTTTGAGTTAAAGAAAACAAACGTAATTTCAAACTCGCGCATTCAGAATTAAAAACTACTTAGGTGAAGATTGCTCGTACATAACAGAGGAGTGAGGAGTGAGGAAAAGTGTCTTGAGCTTGCTCAAAGCAGCTACGCCAGCCTCCTGGCGCGGATCGTTGAGTGTGAATTGCCCCTGGACTAAATTAGGCTACTGGTTATTTGTGGCGAATAAAATCAGTCGTCGCAGTATGCTATATACTATTGCTGGAATTGGTTTTACTAGTATTGCCCCGCTGAATTTGAGCGAATTGGGAGCAACCACCGAGGCGGAACCGCAACAAATGGCTCAGGCTCCAATGCCAAGTGAAAAACAGGCTGAGCAGAAAATGCTATTCGTTAATCCATCTGTTGGTAGTAATGGAGATGGTAGCGAAAGCACCCCCTTTAAAACTATTACTCAAGCACTACAGGTAGCCGAACCTAATAGCGTCATTATTTTGGCGGTGGGTAAATATAGCGCCGAATCTGGTGAGACATTTCCACTGAAACTCAAACCAGGCGTATCGATTCAAGGCGATTCTAAGACAAAAGGTAGTAATATTGCGATCGCAGGTGGTGGCACTTTCATCAGCCCAACTTTTGCCCGTCAAGACGTGACGATTCTGGGAGCAAACTCTTCTAGTCTAACTGGGGTGAGTATTAGTAATCCTAACCCGCGCGGTTATGGGCTATGGATTGAGTCGAGTAGCCCAACGGTTAGTGATAATACTTTTACTGGCAGCAATCATGATGGTATATCGGTAACTGGCAACAGTTCGCCGATTATTCGCAACAATTACTTTCATCACAATGGGGCAAATGGAATTACGATTTACGGCACATCCAATCCTGTTGTGCGGGAAAATGTATTTGAACAAACCGGATTTGGAATTAATATTGCCCAAAAAGCCGCGCCACTATTAATTGGTAATCAAATTATTAAAAATAGATCTGGTGTTGTTGCTCAAGCTAATTCTCAACCAGTGTTGCGTAATAACCTAATTGAGGGCAATAGCGAAGATGGAGTAGTAGCGATCGCTAATAGTGTGCCAGATTTAGGCACCTTGAAACAGCCTGGTGGAAACATATTTCGCCAAAACGCTCGTTATGACATCAATGGCAATGCTGCTAAGCAATTACTCTTGGTTGTTGGCAATCAGTTAGCTCAAGATCGTTTGATTGGCAAGATCGATCTAACTGGAACTGGAAATGCGATCGCAATTGCTAATCAACTCCCTGTTAACAATCAGATCGCTCTCAATTCTTCTGCTGCAGCAAAGGCGACGGCTAACAGCAGCATACCAAATCTCAATCCTGCAACTGCTGAGAAACCACTAGCAAATTCTCAACAAAACAGCACAGGAGGGGAGGAACAAAATACTCCCCCTGATAAAATCAAACTTCCTGTTCCTCCCCCTCCTAGCGAGAAGTTAGGGGTAGATGTTCCACCTTTAGCAGCAGTCATAGAAATTCCCGTACCGCCACCAGAATCAAGCGGGGAAGCAAAGCCAAAACCTAGCCAAAAGCCACAAAAACTGAGTTCTGTCAAGATGGCTGTTCGCAATCCCAATCCCAGTAAAATTGCTCTTGCTGCTAGCAACAACGAACCACTAGCAGCAGGTTCTAATACAGAGATAAAAATTCCACCGTCACCGCCAGCATCTCTGCCAGTAGCACCCCCGCCACCGCCCAAAACTGGTAGCTTGACACAAGGGCTACCTGCATTAGCAGCAGCACCGATTAATGCTTCTGAATTGTTGCCCTCCAATAGTAATATTCCTAATCCGCCAAGACAACAAGAAATAGCCAAAAATACTGTTGCTACAGATTCGCGTTATCGAGTAGTAGTTGAGGCAGAGAGTGAAAGTCAGCAAGAAAAAGTGCGATCGCTCTTTCCTGGTGCTTTTCGCACTGTCTCGAATGGCAAAGCGATCATGCAAGCAGGAATATTTAGTGATCGCGCCAAAGCTTCGGAAGTGTTGCAGCTATTGAATAGCAATGGATTAAAAGCCGCGATCGAACAACTGAACTAGCTTATAAGTGAAAGATGCATACGGAGAGTTTATCCTGCGTTTACTCGATCCTAAACATTAGAAAGTAGCCCGGCAATGCCCACCATCACCTGTAAAAACTCTAATCTTTTAACTTACCTAAAAAGAAAGTAAGGTGGGCAATGCCCACCATCACCTGTAAAAACTCTAATCTTTTAACTTACATACAAAGTTAAAAAAGCAACGCCCACCATCACCTTTAATTACCTACAAAGCAAAAAAGTCACGCTGCTGCCAAAGAATTAATAAACCACTGATAGTCACAAGGGCAATTACAAACTGCCGAAATTGTTCATCGCTGATCTTTTTCAATACCTTCTGCCCTAACAAATTAGCAGGAATAGCAGTAATACCGATAACTAAACCATACCAAAGATAAGATTTCGTCAATACTCCTAAAGTTGCATAAGTAAAAATTTTAGCTATATGCACTACCACAACATGAGCAGATTTGGTAGCTATCATCCTTTCTTTAACTAAACCGTAATTCAGATAAAACGGATTGAGAACGGGGCCAAGGCTACCAATCAAACCTGAAAGAAAAGCATATATAAAGCCAGCAGGTAAGAAAAACCAACCAGGAATCTGAAAATATTTTTCTTTTTTTTCAATTCCAAGACTAAATACCGAACTGACAAGAAATAATCCTAATAGAATTTGCAGCCACTGCAACTGAGTTTGAGTATATACAAATGCACCCAATATTGCGCCCGAAATTGCTCCTGGTAAGTACCACCAGGTTAATTGCCAATCAATTTCCTGCCAAAACATAAAAGTTCTCTGCAAATTACCCAGCAGCATACCTGTAGTGACAACTGGCGCGACAGCTTGCGTATCCATTAGGAAATTAACCATTGGGACGATTATGAACGGGCTACCACCACCAGCAAGGCTGCTGATGAACCAAGCGATAAAGCTTGCAAGCACCAATAAGAAAACGGTCATAGGGTAGGAAAGTTAAGCAATTTTAATAATATTAAAACTTGTTTTTTTATTCTTATCCTAGCAAGAGGAATAATTTTGTTAGTTAACTAGCTCTTGTGGGGTGAAAAATATTTATTTGCAACTATTTAAAGCTAGATAAGCATACATAAATTAAATTTAAATATGCAGCAAGCGCAACTTGAATGGCAGTGTTGAGCGTTATACCCTCCTAGAGACGCGATCAAGCGCATCTGTATATCATTGTGGCGATAAAGTTTGTAATTTTTTCATATCGAGCTAGTCATATTTGTTAAGTAATTGTAGATCTCAATAGTGCGGGACTAACGCCAGAATGCGCTCGCTACATTTTTAGCTCTAAATTGTTCTCTCAAACAAAAATAGATTTCAATTAACAATCAGTAGTTGTACATAAGTTTTTAACGTGATTTCAGCATCTATTAAGTATTAACACTACAAAAAGCAAATCGTAAATACCACTGAAGCGCTTGAAATTTTACTAAGCCAGACTTGAATTGTAGCAAGCTCTATAAGCAATTTTGGCACCGTGTCAAAGATCCTGGTTAGTCAATATCAAGCGGAAATAGAAAAAATTATTCAATCTGCTGAGAATCATCAAGCTGATTCAATTCGTTTTGCTTTTCAAGAATTACTTAGTAAATATTGTAAAGCTAGAGATTTTCAATTGATACCAGCCTTAGATTATAAAATTACAAATGGCAAAATCATATATCCCGATGGCACAATTAAAGATCCCTTACGTTTAGATTGGGGTTACTGGGAAAGCAAAAAGCGAGATGACAATAATTTAGATCGGGAAATTGAAAACAAGCTTTCCCAAGGATACCCAAACAGCAATATTCTGTTTCAAGATCCACAAACAGTGGTTTTGATTCAAGGTGGAACTGAAGTAATGCGTGTTTCCATAAAAGATGGAGAGGCGGTTGATAAAGTGCTAGCGCATTTTATTAACTATGCTCGTCCTGAAGTTAAGGATTTTCGCGCAGCTATTGAGATATTTAAGCAAGACTTACCGACGATTCTAGATACGCTGCGAGACAAAAGCGATCGCCAATATGAAACAAACCCTGAATTTAGAAATCGCCTAAATAAATTTTGGCAAATATGTCAGAACTCAATTAATCCTAACTTAACATTGCTGGATATTCGTGAAATAATGATTCAGCATATTTTGACTGAAGATATTTTTTTTAATATATTCAAAAACTCGCCATCTCATCAAGAAAATAATATTACTCGTGAGTTGCAACAAGTTATAGATATTTTTTATAGCAATAATACTAAAACTATTCTTTTGAATACAGTTGAAAGTTACTATGCAGTAATTAGAAAAGCCGCAGCCCATATCTACAAACACCAAGAAAAACAAAAATTTTTGAAAGCAGTTTATGAAAACTTTTACAAAGCATATAATCCCAAAGCAGCCGATAGGTTAGGGATAGTTTATACGCCGCATGAAATTGTCCGCTTCATGATTGAAAGTGTAGATGACTTGCTCTACAATAATTTTGACAAGCAGTTAGCTGGCCATAATGTAGAAATTTTAGATCCGGCTACTGGTACTGGAACTTTCATTACTGAGTTAATTGAATATTTACCTAAAAATTGCTTACAATACAAATATAAAAATGAAATTCATTGTAATGAAGTAGCAATCTTACCTTATTATATTGCTAATTTAAACATTGAATTCACCTATCAACAAAAAATGGGTGAATATGAAAAATTTGAAAACGTTTGTTTGGTCGATACTCTTGAAAATACAGGCTTTGAAAGTAAGCCAAATAATTTGTTTCAGCTTAAGATAGAAAATGCTGAAAGAATTAAACGTCAGAGCGCTCGCACTATTTCTGTAATTATTGGCAACCCACCATATAATGCAAATCAGTTGAATGAAAATGAAAATAATCAAAATATAAAATATCCTGCTATTGATCAGCGCATACAAGACACATATATTAAAAATAGTAAAGCCCAAAAAACTAAGCTATACGATATGTATGCCAGGTTTTTACGTTGGGCTTCTGACAGATTAGGTAAAAACGGTATAATTGCTTTTGTCTCTAACAATTCTTTTATTGATGCACGAACCTATGATGGTTTTAGAAAAGTTATTACTGAAGAATTTAATGAGATTTATATTATTAATCTAAAAGGTAACGCTCGTACAAGTAGTGAAAGAAGGCGCAGAGAAGGAGGCAATGTATTTAACAATACAATTAGAGTAGGAATTGCGGTTTATTTCTTAATTAGAAAAGAAAATGCTCAAGGTTGCAGAATTTATTACAACGCTGTTCCTGACTATACCAGTGCTGATGAGAAAAAATCTTATTTGAGTAGTAACAAGTTTCAAGAATTGCAGTTTGAACAGCTAATACCCGATCGCAATAACAATTGGCTTGACTTAGTAGATAATAATTTTGATAGCTTGCTACCTATAGCTAATAAAGTTACTAAAAGTAAGAAAGATGAGCAAGCAGTTTTTAAGTTATTTTCTTTGGGAGTTATTACTGCAAGAGACGAATGGGTTTATGACACATCAGCCGAAAATCTTAAGTGTAAAGTTAAATATTTAATAGATACATATAATCAAGATGTTGACAATCAAGTAACTAAAAATTATTCTAGCTGTCAACCTTTAGCCTTTAACCCTTCAATTAAGTGGTCAAGAGCCATTAAAAAAGATTTACTTAAATGCAGAAAATATAGTTTTTCAGTTAATTATATCAGAGATAGTTTGTATAGACCATTTGCCAAACAAAATTTGTATTTCAGTAAACATTTAAATGAAATGCAATACCAGTTGGGACAAATATTTATTAATAACGTTACTCAAAACCTGCTCATCAGCTTTAGCGAACCAGGATCGCTAAAACCTTTTATGGTTCTTGCTACTAATAAAATACCTGATTATCACTTAGTTGGTGATTCACAATGCCTTCCTCTCTACCGCTACGACAAAGAAGGAAATCGCATCGATAACATCACTGATTGGGGATTAGCGCAATTTCAAAATCATTATAGAGACGTTGTATACAACGTCTCTATAATTACAAAATTAGATATTTTTTACTATACCTACGCGGTCTTACATTATCCCACCTATCGACAAAAATACGAACTTAATTTGAAACGGGAATTTCCCCGTTTGCCGTTTTACGATAATTTTAACCAGTGGGTTAGTTGGGGTAAACAGTTGATGGAATTACACATCAATTATGAAACTATTGCACCTTACCCTTTAAAACGAATCGATTTACCATTAGATGAATCTAGAGACGCGAAATTTCGCGTCTTTATGCCCAAAGTGAAATTAAAAGCAGAACCAGATAAAAGTAAAATTATTTTAGATACAGTAACGATGCTTGAAGGTGTTCCAAAAGTTGCATGGGAGTATCAATTAGGCGATCGCTCTGCTTTAGAATGGATTTTAGATCGATATAAGGAAAAGAAACCCAAAGATTCAACTATTGCTGAGAGATTCAATACTTATCGCTTTGCAGGTTATAAAGAGCAGGCGATCGATCTATTGCAAAGAATTTGTACTGTCAGCGTGGAGACAATGAGAATTATTGGAGAGATGGAAGGGTGAAAAGAGCAATAATAGTGAGATTGAGAGATAATTAAGTTAAACTCAACCGCATTCTTAGATAATGGAAAGACTTATGACAAAAGCAGAAGTCTTGGAAGCACTCAAACAGATGACTACTGAAGAACGTCTGGAAATGATTGTGTTGAGTATTAATTAAAGAAGAAGGCAGAAGGGATGCGATCGCACTTCTAAAAGAATATCTAAAACTGACGGGACTGGAGTCTCAATACCCTAGTTTCCAGGCTCAGCCTGGAAACTAGAGGTAAATTAATACCCGCCTTCTTCTTCGTACTCTGGCTGCTTGGTTTTCTTGGGAATATTAATCGGCTTTGGCTCATCATCCCAAGCGTCGCCTTCTAGCTCATCGTAATCTACTTCTTCAGCGTATTGCTTCGGCTGATAGGGTTTTGGTTCGGGATACCTGGGGGGTGGTGGTGCTTGATAGCGATCCGCTTCACTCCAGTTTTCTTCTTCTTCTAATTCATCCTCGTACCGAACTGGTTCGTACTGACGCTGTTGGCGCAGAGGCTGAGGTTGTTGGGGTTGCACTGTCTCGTATTCGTAATCATCCTCATCCCAGGCTTCCTGTACCGCAGGCTGAGAAGTACGAATAGGTTGTGCTTTTGGAGCCTGTAAAGGTACACCACTACTGAGTTGATTTTCTGGTTTAATCGTAGTGGGGGTATAGTATCCTTCTTCTTCCTTTTCCCAAGGTGCTTTACCAATACCTAGCCGTTCGAGTACTCCTACAGTTAACTGCTGTACTTTTTCTTCCGCACCCTCGAACACGATCAGCCGATTCGGGCCAGTGCTGATAATCTCTTCAATGGGTAGCTCGTAGGTACTCAAAACTTGATCTGGAATTTGGGGATAACCGAAAGAAGCAATAATCAGCGAGTGGATTATACCTGTCTCGCCGTTAAAGCTGAAGCCGCGTACTCGTCCTAACAGTTGACCTGTTTCGGTGATGACTTCATAGTTAATCAAATTACTATAGAGGTCAACGTCGATATCTTCTATGACATCTTCGTTATCGACTAGGATCACATCCCCAATCTTGCTGATGCTACTAAGATACATATACCGGGGTACGCTGGCGATCGCGATCAGGTTGTCTCGCAAACTTAGAGCTACAACCTCTCGTCGATCGATGTCCACCCATAATTGATTTACCACCCCTAGTACTTTGGCGCTATCATCCGCGATCACCTTTGTGTTCAAGATGTCGGAGCGTTTAAAATTGTTTTCAGAGGTCATTGCTTTGCTGAGTCCCGATCTCGAATCCGGTTTACGATCGATTAAATGATCGAATGCGATCGATCAATACTATTATTAACAAAACCCTAAACAGAGTTATCTAAGGGTTACAATTTCATTCCTAAGACTTGGGTATAAGCTCCTCGCGCTTGCGTGACACCTATAGTACGTTCGGCAGATTCTATCATGGGTCGGCGCAGACTAACTACGATAAACTGAGCTTGTTCAGCCTGCTGTTCAATCATTCTAGCTAATCGTTCTACGTTTGCTCCATCTAGAAACATATCAACTTCATCAAAAGCATAAAAAGGTGAAGGACGATAGCGTTGCAAGGCAAAAATAAAGCTAAGTGCTGTTAAAGATTTTTCTCCCCCAGACATCGAAGCTAACCGCTGCACTGGTTTACCTTTGGGATGAGCAACTAAGTTAAGTCCACTGTTAAATGGTTCTTCGGGATCGTCAAGTTGCAGGTAGCCATCACCCTCTGATAAGGTGGCAAAAATTGACTGAAAGTTTTGATTAACGGCATCAAAGGCTTCTTGAAAAGCACGTTGCCGTAAAGTAGTAAAGTTTTCTATCCGTAGTAGTAATTCTGTACGTTCGCCTTCCAATGTCATTAATTTTTGACTGAGTTCCTCCAATCGCGCATTAGTACGTTCGTATTCTTCCAGCGCCAACATATTGACTGGTTCCATTGCTTCCATGCGTTTGGTGAGACTTCGCAACTCCTTTTGTAGCTGTTCTAAATCTACTTTTTCTGGTACTTCTGGAAGCGGTGATGGTAATTCTGGTGCTTGAATTTGAATTTGACTTTGTAAGTTTGTCAGTTCCTCCCGTCGGCTAAATTGAGTTTCTTGGAGTTTTTGCTGTTGCCATTCCAACTGTTGTTGCTGGCGATGTAAATCCCGCAGTTTCACATCGACGCGATCGCGTTCCTGTCTTTGGGTTTGCATCCGAGATTCTATTTGAATCAGAGCGGCATGAATTTGTTCTAAATGTTCGTTAATTTCTGTTAACTGAGTATTGACTTCTGTTTGCCGAGCTTTAATTTCTAACTCCTGCTGTTGATGCTCCTGCGATCGCTGCTGACATTCTTGAATTTTTTCTTGCAAGCGCTGGATTTGATTTTCTAGATCTTTTAACTGTTGCTGAGCATTACGCAGTGCTTCAATCCGCTGTTGCAACTGTTGCTCTTGAGTTCTAATTGTTGCCTGAATTTGTTGCCACTGGCTATTAGTTTGGGATTGTTCTAATTCTGCCAAAGCTTGCTTTAGCTGTTGTAATTGTGCCTCCCCAAGTGGTAGATCTCGATCTAAAATTTGCAGCCGAGATTGTGCGGTAGTTACTTGTTGGGTGTTTTGGGAAAGCTGCGATCGCGCTTGTTCTAGCTGCTGAGTTAAATTCTTAATTTCTTTGTGTAACTGTTCCTTATAAAGCTGATTTTCCCGCAGCCCCGCTCTTGCTTCTGCTAGTTCCTGAGATAGATGTTTTACCTTCACAGCTAAGGTATTAATTAGCTCTGTACAACGAGCTAGAATCCGCTCAATTTCTTGCAAGCGATCGCGCAATTGTACAGACGGGAGATCTCGCGTCTCTACTTCGCTCGTGCCAAAATGTAGCCCAGAACCTTGACTGATACTACCGCCAGTCATCGCCCCGCTAGCTTCTAGCAGTTCCCCTGCCAAGGTTACAATACGTTGTTGCCCTAAATTACGTCTTGCCGTATCTATATCGGCAAATACGACTGTAGAGCCGAAAACGTAAGCAAATACATCTCGATAGCGGTGATCGCATTCAATCAGATTAATCGCATAGTCAATATATCCATTGGCGTATTGTAAAGACGACGTAGGTGAAAATCGCGGGGGTTGAATTTTGTTCAAGGGTAAGAAAGTTGCCCTACCAGCTCTTTTTTGCTTCAGCAGTTCAATTCCCGCAGCTGCAACACTGTCATCTTCTACTACTAAATGCCCCAACCGCGCCCCTGCTGCAATTTCCAAAGCTAGTTGATAGCGGGGTTCAACTTTACCTAGTTGGGCGATTAATCCACATACGCCACCCAACTCTGATTGGAGGATAACTTTGGTAGCATAAGTTCCTTGAGTTTCTTGCAGCGCTTGCGATTGGGCTTCCAGTTTATCTAACTGTCTTTGTTTTTCCCTTTGCTCTTGCAGTAAGCGATTTTGGGTTTGTTGTTGGATTTGCAGTTCTGCTTCTGCGGCGGCTAAAGACTGAGATATGGACTGAATAGAATTTACCCCAGTTGATAATTGAATTTCTAACTCGGTTAGCTCAGTTTGTTTATCGGCAAGTTCTGGCTCTACAGTTTGAATTAAAAGAGTTTGCTCGTGAATTTGTCGCTCTAACTGGCTTGATCGCTCTTTTAACTGAGCTTGTTCTGTGCGTTGTGGTTCCAGAATTTGCAGCAGAGCTTCGATTTGGCGGTTGAGGGCGGCTTGTTGCTGCACCCAAGCCTCACTAGCATCAGCGATCGCGCTTGCTTCTATGCGACTTCTATCGAGGGCTTGTTGGGCTTCATCTCGCTGTTGTTGTAGCGAAGCGATTAATGCCTCTATGCGCTGTTGTTCCTGCTTGAGTTGTTCAGAGTCAAGCTGATGTTGTTGGATTTCTAGCTGTTTTTGGGCGATCGCATTGATGGCATTTTCGTAGGCATTTTTTAACTCGCGTTGGCGATTTTGCAGTTGTCGGCGTTCTGCTGACTGAGTCGCCAAGGTAGATTGTAAAGATAAAAGTTCTTCTTCTCCCAGAGTTTTTACCTGAGCATTAAGTTGGTTAAGTTCCTCTGTCACCCTTTGAATATCTAAATTGAGCGAAGCTAGCTGGGTGGTTGACTCAGCTAAAGTGCGATCACCACTTTGAATTTGCTCAACCAGCTTTTCTTGTTGTTGTTGAAGCGACTTCCAAACTAAAACGATTTCCCATTGCTGCTTTTGTTGATATTCCATCCGCAGCTTTTGATATTTTTCGGCAGACAAGCGATCGTGAGACAGGCGATCGCGTTGGGTAACTAATTCTTTTTCGACAATTTGACAGCGCTCCTCTCGCTCTTTAACTTCATTTAATGTTTCCTTAGCTTGGGAGATTTTGCGATCGTAAGTTGCCACCCCTGCCAATTCATCAATAATTTCCCGTCGTTCGCGCGGATTCATCGAAATAATACTTGTAACATCGCCTTGTAGTACGACGTTGTAGCCTTCGGGATAAACTCGCAGCTGACTTAACTGTTCGTGGAGTTCTGTTTGAGTACAAGACAAGCCGTTGATGTAATAAGTCGAAGTGTAAGTGCCTTGGCGGGTGACTCGTAGCTTGCGGGTGACAGTCCATTCCTGAGAGGGGACAGCCCGCTCCCCCTTCCCTACCAGGGAAGGGGACTGGGGGGTTAGGTGTGAGTCTTCTGTTTTATCCCCATTTGCGTTGTGATTCCCGTTGCCGTTGTTAGTTGTCAAATGTCCATTGCTACTAACTTCTGGCTCCTGCTCATCTTCCAAGTTAAAGGTGACGGTAACGCTAGCTTCTACCGTAGAGCGTCCGCGATTGCTTTGGTCGTGATTGACTAAATCAGGTAGGCGTTCTGCCCGCATTCCCCTAGAGCTAGCAAGCCCAAGGGCAAATAGCAGGGCATCTAAAATATTAGATTTACCAGATCCATTAGGGCCTGAGACAACAGTAAACCCAGGTAGCAGTGGAATTTTGGTCGTCCCACCGAAGGATTTGAAGTTGGATAGTTCGACGCGCTTAATATAGACCATGTGTGCTGGTCAGTTGGGATTTGAAGAACAAGTGTATCAGAGGAATATTGCCCAACAGGTTAGCACGGGAAGTATGGATATCGCAGATAGTTGAACCGCTAAGATGCCAACAAAGAGGTAATACCATTTGGTATGGCTGCTACAAATGAAATTGCGCGCACTTCCTAATATTGAGCTATTGAGCATTTCCAAATTCCATTATCTAAAATCCAAATCCCTGCTTTTGGAGTATGAACCGATACACCAAGAATGGTAACTATAGACTATGTAAGAGTAAAAAGGTAGTTTTAAATCAATGGCTTATCCCAGCCTTGAGGAAATTTCGGCTCAGCTAGAAAGCTCTGATTCGCGCGATCGAATGTTGGCGCTTGCATCCCTACGTCGTGTTCCATCTGCTGAAGCTGTTCCTTTAATTAAAAAAGTCTTAAATGACGAAATTTTGCAAATTCGGTCGATGGCAGTATTTGCCTTGGGCATCAAACACACGGAAGAATGTTATCCGATTTTGGTGCGCTTGCTGGAAACAGATCCAGATTATGGCATTCGGGCAGATGCTGCTGGGGCGTTGGGCTATTTGGGCGATATCAGAGCCTTTGAACCCCTAGTTAGGGCTTTTTACGAAGATACAGAATGGCTAGTACGCTTCAGTGCAGCAGTGTCACTGGGTAATCTCAAAGATCGGCGGGCGCGGGATGTGCTGCTGCAAGCGTTGGATAGTGATGAAGTAGTGATACAACAGGCTGCGATCGCTGCTATAGGTGAAATTAAAGATATCGAATCTGTCGATGCCATCCTTCGTTTTGCCCAATCAGAAGATTGGCTTGTGCGGCAACGTCTAGCAGAATCACTGGGTAATCTTCCTAGCCCCAAAAGCATTTCTGCCCTAAAATACCTCGAAAAAGACAGTCATCGTCAAGTTGCTGAAGCTGCTCGAATTTCCCTTCAACGACTGGGTGAGTGACCAGAAAATTATGAATGACGAATGATGAATGATGAAATATCTTTTTTTAGCATTCAGCATTTATCATTCATCATTCACCTGCCTCTTGCTACCCTAAAAAAAGGAATTATAAGAATTATTGACTTAGGATCGGTCGATTGATGAATATTCAAGAATTTTTTGAACTAAGTGCTGGTAAGTGGTTTTCACATCGTACCAGTCACCATCTGGCTTTTAAGCAAGCCGAGGATGGCAAATCAGATATCGTGATTGAGATGCTGCCAGCAGATCATCCAGAGGTCGTCAAACTGTGTCAGCAGTACGAAATAGACCCAAATGCTGCCACTTGTGGGGCGCGAGTTACCTGGAACGGCACGATGGAATGGGATGAGGAAAAACACTCTGGTTCTACAGTGTTAGTGCCAGTTACTGATGCCGATAATCCCAATGAAGGCAAGTTACTGCGTGAAATGGGTTATGCCGAAAAGACCCCTGTTGCTGGTCGCTACATCATGGGCAGTGATAAAGCCTTGACGTTGATCACTGAATATGAAACCATGTCTTCGGAAGAACGGCTATGGTTTGCTAGTCCCAATCTCCGGATGCGCGTTAGTACTTTGAAGCGGTTTGGTGGCTTTAGCATGGCTTCCTTCACCTCTGAAATTCGGATGGGAGGAGTGCAGCCCTCAGATAAAGCAGTGGAAGCGTTTAATCAGGCGTGAGAAAAGTACGAAGGATGAAGTGTGAAGTATAAGACGTAGAGACGTAGCAGTGCTACTTCTGTAGAGACGTACAGACGTAGAGACGTAGCAGTGCTACGTCTGTACATAGTTTTAAGTGTGAAGTCTGTTAGCAAAGCGGCGCCTCAGCGTGGTGTGAAGTGTGAAATCTGATCTTTATTCTTTAGCATGAGGGCATGACAGCCTTTATCCTTCAGCCTTCAGCCTTTAGCTCAGCCCCTAATTGTGCTGAGAAATGGCTTTGAGCTTGGTGTAAAATTCGGAAGACTTGGTTGTCTGTGGGCTAAACTGTCGAATTGGTTGCTGACTCCCACCACTAGACAACGCTGGCAACAGATTACGCGCTTTTGACTTGTGGTTATGGTAGTTACTAATTTGACGATGCTTGCTTTGGGTTGGTGCAGCACTCATTTGTTTGGTTGCAGGCACAGTCGTGGCAGTGATGTTAATAACTTGAACTGAGTTTGACTCAACAGTGTCAGCGCCAGTTTTTGCCATAGCAAAGCAACGATCGCTATTGTTTAAATTACCTTTATTAAGGGTGCCACTGTTCAAATGATCTGCTGGCTGGGAAATTAAGTGATAAGAATTATTTGTAAGATTAGCTTGCCTACTGAGTCTTGGCTGAATGTTCCCACAGACGAGGCGTTCAAATTCACAGTTGAAATGAGGCAGCACTTGACCCCGCCGCTGCCAAACGCCTAAAATCTGCTCGACAGAAATTGCTTTATAACGACCTTGATATAGTGCCTCGATCACAGCCAAGCGCACCCAACTTGGCGGATAGTAACGCAGCCAATGCTCAACTAATTCACGGGCAGAATAACCGCCCAAGTCAAAAATGTAGTGTAGTAATAACGCTACTGTGCAATCAGCAGTTGTATCCCAAGCTTTTGTCAACATCAGCTAATTAGCATGATAGTAATAAACTTATATATTTTGACCCTATTGCATAACTTCTGGCTTCTTGCCTAACTCTTTAGAAGGATTTTAGGAATATAGTTGTCAAAACCTAAGATAATTAATCATGTTTTAACAGCACCCTAAGAGAGGATTCTCTTTACTTTCTTCGGCATGACCGCGCAAGTGCGATCGCGCTTAATTCCTGGGTAGTTTGAGAGATACTATATGGTAAATACAAGGCTTGTGCAAGTAGTTTAGGCGTTTTGAAGTAAGTGTACAAATTATACGTAAATATCGCTATTTGGTTATTTAGTAGTGCAATGAAGGGACTGATTTGTGATATATACCTTATGAGCAAACCAGATCGCTGATAATCTACGATAGGAAAAGTCAAAAGCCAGATAGAATAAAGAGATTAACCAAATCATCAACTGCATCAATAATTAAAATTGAGCTTGCATGGGGGCGCGATCGCGCTTTTCCCATGAGCGCAGAACATTGAGTCGAACGTTAGAACAATCTTCAGAAGTCGGAGTCGAGTGCCATGCTGTCGGTAAGCCAAGCAGAGGCAATTATTTTAGATTTAGTGCAACCTCTGGATGAACATCGGGATGGAGAGAGTGTTTCTTTACTCACAGCAATTGAGCGTATTCTCGCAGCGCCTGTAGTAAGCAAGTTGGATTTTCCCCACTGGGACAACTCGGCGATGGATGGGTATGCAGTGCGCCATGAGGACGTGCAGCACTGTAGTGAAGATCTGCCAATTGTTTTGGAAATTGTCGAAGAAATTCCAGCAGGGCGATCGCCACAAAAGACAATTCGCTCCGGTCAAGCAGCACGCATTTACACGGGTGGAGTCATGCCAGTGGGTGCTGACACAGTTGTGATGCAGGAACAGACACTGAGAGAGGGAAATTTCGTAAAGATTTTAGCAGCCCCAGAACTACGATCTTTTGTGCGGCATCAAGCTTCTTTCTATCAAGCAGGCGCACCATTGTTGTCTGCCGGAGTTATGCTCCACGCAACTCAACTTGCCGTGTTAGCTGCTGCCCAGTGTACTCAACTGAAGGTCTATCGTCGTCCCCGCGTGGCAATTTTATCTACAGGCGATGAACTGATCCACCCAGATCGAGTTTTACAACCCGGTCAGATTGTAGACTCAAATCAGTATGCCCTAACAGCACTGGTGACGCAAACCGGGTCAGAACCGTTGCAAATGGGGATTGTTCCTGATCGCCCCAAGCTACTGACTAGAGCAATCAAGAGCGCGATCGCTTCTTCTGATGTAGTACTTTCTTCCGGCGGTGTCTCGGTGGGCGATTATGACTATGTAGAGGAAATTATCGCGTCTCTAGGCGGTGAAATTCATATTCGTGCTGTGGGGATCAAACCAGGTAAACCGCTGACTGTAGCTAAATTTGCTGCAACTGATGCAACTAATCACAAACCTGTATTATATTTTGGTCTGCCAGGAAATCCGGTTTCCGCTTTAGTGTGTTTTTGGCGGTTTGTCCAACCAGCACTGAGAAAACTTTCTGGCTTGGTTCGCAGCTGGGAACCAGTATTTTTACAGGCGCGATCGCAGCACGATCTACATTCAGATGGTAAACGGGAAACCTACCTCTGGGGACAGCTACACCTAGTTAACGGCTATTACGAATTTCACCTAGCTGGTGGTAGCCATAGTTCCGGCAACTTAATTAATTTAGCTCAAACCAATGGTTTGGCTGTACTACCTGTGGGGCAAACTTTCCTCCCCGCCGGAGAACAGGTAAAGGTTTTAAAAGTTGGTTCTCCAATAGTGTAATTTGTCATTTGTCATTTGTTGTTTGTCCTTTGTTATTTATTGAACATCAATGACTCTTAACTAATGTCCAATACCAATGACAAATGACCAATGACCAATGACAGCTTTTATCCTCTTTTACCATTAGGACGCACTGTAAACCAATTAGTTTTAGCTAAAGCTAGCTGCTCATCTGTCACTTTTGCACCAGTAAGAATAGCTCCACACAAATTTGCGCCTCTGAGGTTGGCGTTGTTCAAATAAGCATAGCTTAGATCTGCGCCGCGCAAATCTGCTCCAGATAGATCGGCATGACTGAGATAAGCTTTACTCAATTTTGCGTCTTTCAAAATTGCTTGGTTGAGATTAGCTTGCCCAAAATCGCTATTGCACAAATTGGCTTTCTGAAGATTTGTGCCACCTAGCTTAGCAGCATGGCAATTAATTCCTGATAAATTTTTTTCTTGCAGGTTGAGGGAACTCAAGTCTTTTGAACTAAAGTCACGCCTACCGCTAACATAGGCACTGAGCAAACTATTGCTATCCATTCGACTAACTTCTTTAACCTTGGAGCCACTGGGATTAGAAGTTTTTGTTGCTGCAATACCAATTTTGTTTGTTACCAATTGCTGGCGTGTAGCTGTAGCAGCCATACCTACTGTTTCTGGTGACTTATCTCGTCGCGCCCGAATTGCTTCGGCTCTGGTAGCAATAGATGGAGCAGTGTAGCTATTTGAGCGCTCTTGAGTTGAGCTAGAACTATTTCGCTTAGTAGGTTGAGTTGCCATACCTTTGGCAATGCTCTCAAGGTATGGTTCAAGCTCTAGTGCTTTGAGAACATCTTGAGCAGATTGGTAACGATGGCGAACAGATGCCTCCAGCATTTTCTTTAACACATTAATCATGTGTTGACTCAGATGCACTTCTTTCTCCCAGTGCATTTCCCCAGTCTTGGAATTGTAATCAAAGTCTTTGGGTGATTTCCCGGTTAATAGGTAAAGACAGGTTATGCCGACAGCGTAAACATCGCTCGCGTAGACTGGACGCATGGCGATTTGCTCTGGAGGCGCAAATCCAGCAGTACCAACTGCAAAGGCAGTATTGGCACTATTTTCATGTTGATTGCCCAATGTATGGGTGACTTGGTTTTTGACTGCGCCAAAGTCAATCAGCACCA
Organism: Leptolyngbyaceae cyanobacterium; assembly: GCA_036704105.1. Taxonomy (GTDB): domain Bacteria; phylum Cyanobacteriota; class Cyanobacteriia; order Cyanobacteriales; family Chroococcidiopsidaceae; genus Chroococcidiopsis. Next base: position 31,450 of record DATNQH010000060.1, read on the forward strand.
GCCTGCCGTCTTCGCTGCGGCGAATCAAGTTGTTTGGTTTTATGTCTCGGTGAATTACCTGCTGACTATGGATGTATTGCAATATCCCTAAGATTTCGCTTAAGAATTGCTTTACCCCTGCTTCACTCATCGGGCCGTTGCGTTTAATTTCTTGCTGAATTGTCCAACCGTTGACAAATTCCTGAACTAAGTAAAATTGGTGGTTATCTTCAAAGTAATCTAATAGCCTTGGCACTTGCGGGTGATTACCAATTCTGCCCAGAGTGTTAGCTTCTCTAGCAAAAAGTTCCCGCGCCATTGTTAAAACTTCTGGTGTATTTGTGGTGGGACGCAGTTGTTTAATTACACAGACTGGTTCACCTGGTAAGCTCTCATCCTTAGCTAAAAAAGTGGCTCCAAAGCCGCCTTGTGCTAAGGCTCGCATTACAGTATAGCGATCGCGCAGCTTTATTAGCAGCGAACCACAAGACTGACACGTTTGGCTCGAATCTGGGTTTTGTGGATGGGAACAAGACGGATTGAAGCAGTAGCTCATAAGAGCATTAATCCTAACTAAAAGGAATTACATGGAGCGAATGCACCTTAATTAAATTATTAGGTTAGATATCTTAGGTTCGCTAGGTAATTCTTGCGGATATTGCTTGAAGAGTTGCTAAAGTTATTTTGCGTGAAAATACGGTTTTAATCAGCTTTTGGTTAACTTGAGTTAACAATAATGGTTCAGTAATTTTACTGAGAATAAAGCTACAACTTATTAGTTACTGCGGCTTTCGAGCAAAGTACATCGCCTGGACTTAATTACGGCTTACGATGTACAGTGACTAATTATTTGTCACTGTACATATTGATATGGACGTAACTGGATTCGAACCAGTGACCTCTACGATGTCAACGTAGCGCTCTAACCAACTGAGCTATACGTCCGCAAGATTTCTATTATAACGCAAGTCTAAGTGAAGTTGCAAATATTGGTGGCGATCGCGCTCAGCCGACTCAGGCAGTTAAATCTACAATAGTTAGCCTGCCTAAGCGATCAGCAGGAACACTATGCTGAAGGTTGTTTGACTATTAAATGTAACTTTTCTCTTGTATAGATCTACAAGGAAGTAGGCATTAGCCAAAAACTCCTTTAGGTAGGGGTGTTATGGATGCGCTCCTGTTAAAAACAGGTTTATCCACCCAAAGGAGAAAACAGGTAGCTAAGACTAATGACTGCTACAGGTTGAGGATTGTTCTGTTGGTTCTGTTGCAACAGACTAGGGTCAATCTGGATGTTTAATGCCTGCGCAACGCGCTGACCGTAATCCACATCAGCCCGGAAGAAGTGGCATTGCCGCATTTGGATATCTTGCCTTGCTCCACTCAACGCCCCTGCGATCGCCCCGGCTGTCCGGTTCTTTTCGTCTTCAGAAAAGATGCACCAGAGATTACCTGCCTGGGTATAGTCATCTTGGTCGCGGGATTCATAGTGATCGGCAACTACATCGCCAAGAGATAGCCCAGAATCTTGGTATTGGGGTGCTTCTTTGGGAGCGCTGCTGTCGCTGTTGGGCTAATAATTCGGGCTGCTGCCACCATAGCCAGTAGACAAAGCACCATCTCTCTGGTGATGCATCACTGGGCAACCAGGCTGGTTGACGTGCAGTTGTTAGTAGTTCGTGCCAATGCGGTAACGTTGAGCATCTGGATAGGACATCAGTCGTGCCTGTAACACTTTGTCAGAGCTGGGACCAATTCCTGGCACGAATACCGAGGGGCTAAACGCAGCTTGCTCAACTTCAGCAAAATAGTTTTCGGGATTGCGGTTTAACTCTAGAACACCAATCTCCATTAGCGGATACTCATTGTGGGGCCAAACCTTAGTCAGGTCGAACGGGTTCCACTGGAAGGTTTTCGCCTGTTCCTCAGTCATTACCTGAACTTTGACTGTCCAACTCGGATACTCCCCCCGCGCGATCGCTTCAAATAGATCCCGTTGATGCGATTCGCGGTCAATACCGATGAGATTGGCAGATTCTTCTCCTGCCATACACTTGATGCCCTGACGGGTCTTGAAGTGGAACTTGCACCAGAACCGCTCACCTGCTGGATTAACAAAGGATAAGGTATGGCTGCCATAACCGTTCATGTGGCGGTAACTGGCGGGTAAACCGCGATCGCTAAACAAGATTGTAATTTGGTGCAGCGACTCAGGGTTGAGCGACCAAAAATCCCATTGCATATTAGCCGCAGGTTAGTTTGGGGATGGCGTTTTTGGGTGTGAATGAAGTTGGCGAACTTATGCGGATCGCGGATGAAGAAGACAGGCGTGTTATTACCCACTAGATCCCAGTTGCCTTCTTCTGTGTAGAACTTGACGCAAAACCCCGCACATCGCTTGGCATCGGCAGCACCTCTTTCTCCAGCAACGGTAGAGAAACGCAAAAATATCTCTGTTTGCTTGCCTACTTCCGAGAGAAACTTCGCTTTGGTGTATTCAGGAATGGCACGAGTGACGGTGAACGTTCCATACGCACCAGAACCTTTGGCATGAACGACTCGTTCTGGAATCCGCTCTCTGTTGAACTGCTGCATCTGCTCCAGAAGCTGTACATCCTGCATCAACAGGGGACCTTGCGGGCCGGCGGTGATTGAGTTCTGGTTATCAAAAATTGGGCAACCTGTTGCCGTCGTTAACTTCTTATCTTCACTCATGCCAACTATCATTCCTTTGATTGAGATTACTAACAGCCATACCAACGATAAGTTATTGATAGTGTAGTCATAACGACTATGAGTTAATAAAAATACTGGAAAATATTTTTATCATTCGCGCAGAGTGATTAGGCGATCGCACCTGATGGATTAGCTTTTGGAGAACGCAACAGTTGCAGCAATACAACCATAAACGTAGGGTGCTGCAAAGGCATCCGTAAGCTGTGGGACATCTAAGTTGCTTGTTTTGACAAGCAGGGGATGCAGGGGAGATAAGGCGATTGTTTAGATCGCACAAAGAGCGCAAATTAAATGTGCTTTAGCTTAACTGAGATCTTGCACCATTCTCAATAAGGGTTGCCAAAGTAGCCAAAATCTGAAAAAAAGGGCGTAGGGCGTGTCATCAATTGAGCAAGATGACGATCGCTGCGAGGTAAATTGCACCGAGGAAGTTGACTGCCCGCTTATCATAGCGAGTCGCAATCGCTCGATACTGCTTGAGTTTAGCAAAAAAGTTTTCAATTAAATGCCGCGCTTTGTACAAGTCCTTGTCATAATCCCTCAGTGCGGTTCGATTGCGTC
>DATNQH010000061.1:0-17346 GCA_036704105.1 Leptolyngbyaceae cyanobacterium
TGCGGGATGTGGAACCAGGCGAGTTAGTTTTGATTACCGAGGCAGGATTAGCCTCTTATCATTGGGCGCAAAAACCCCAGCGCAAGCTGTGTATCTTTGAAATGATATACTTTGCCCGCCCAGATAGCACCATGAACAATGAGAGTTTGTATAGCTATCGCTTACGGCTAGGGCGACAATTGGCAGAAGAATCTCTAATCGAAGCAGATATTGTTATAGGCGTTCCAGATTCTGGCATTCCAGCCGCTATAGGCTTTTCCCAATCGTCTGGTATTCCCTATGCCGAAGGTTTAATTAAAAATCGCTATGTAGGTCGCACCTTCATCCAACCGACTCAGATGATGCGCGAGTCGGGTATCCGCATGAAACTCAACCCGCTTAGAGATGTGTTAGCTGGGAAACGAGTTGTAATTGTGGATGACTCAATTGTAAGAGGTACGACTAGCCGCAAACTAGTTAAGATGCTGCGAGACGCGGGTGCAATTGAAGTGCATATGCGAATTTCTTCACCGCCAGTGACTCACCCCTGCTTTTATGGAATCGATACTGATAGTCAAGATCAATTAATTGCTGCGACAAAATCAGTAGCAGAAATTGCCCAGCAAATAGAGGTTGATTCTCTTGCCTATCTCAGCCGGGATGGAATGCTAAAAGCAACTAAAGAAGACCCAAATAGTTTCTGTTCTGCTTGTTTCACCGGAGATTATCCAATTTCCGTACCAGAGCAAGTCAAGCGTTCTAAGTTGATATTAGAGCGATCGCCTGTTTAATATCATCCCACTGTCGAAGCGCAGCTTTGGCAGTGGATTAATTTGCTGGCGGTGTTGAATCTATTTACTCTGGTAAAAACTCATCGTTCAGCACTTGTGCTAACTCATACGGACACGGTTTAGGAAATGTGTCTAATGGCAATTGTGTTTCAGCTTTCGCTTGCTTAACTGCTTGCGGGTAGCAGTCTAGAAAAATGCTTTCCAGGTAGGGTTGAAGACTAGGTGAGTCGTCAATAGCTTCTCTCATACGTCTACGATGCTCAATAATACTACCTTCCCAACTTCCACTTCTGCGATCGCGTTGAAGCTGCCACTTGAGTAAGTGAACCAAAACAACAATGAGGTTACTCTTCAAGCCTCTGCGTTCGCTCCTCCCCATGTCTTCGATTTCTGCAATTAAATTTTCCCAGTCTACATTTACGTAGTCCCGACTCTGTAATTTTCCTACAGTGGTTTCTATCCATTGCAGGTAATCTGTTTCGTATAGAGTTTGGCTTTTAGTTTTGAGAGAAGACATGGCGGTTTCCACAGAGAATTCCCTAAATCGTTAAATCACATAGGAGAAGCTTAGATAGTTTTATTATCTTAAGCTAGGCGATCGCACTTTTGCTGCAATGAAGAGTTATGCTGCAACTGCTTACAAGTTTAATCTACCCAACTCCCGTAATCATTGCCAATAGCAAGTAATTCTTCATAGTCTTGCTGGACTACTGACCAATCACACTCACCCGATTCCAACCAATCGAGATCGCAATCAATTTCATAGATATGCGCCTTCAAATCGTCTGAAATATCTGTGTGAACAAGACGATATAAATTTCCCAAAAGTCCAGTTTGTCCGGGCGAAACGGTTGGATGTAGCCTTCCGAGTTTTGCCACCAGCAATCTGAAAGAAACATCCAAGTTTACTATCCCCGGAACAGCACGCAACAGATGAAGAACATCCATGAGATGTTTACCCTGGCTGGTGGATAGGTCGATCTTCCAATCTTCAGGATATTCACTTTGCTCAATCAGGCGATCTGCCCAGCACACGATCTCAGTGCGAGAACACACTCCCACATACAATCCCATCCAGAAATAATCCGCGTAGTTTTTCAAACTCGGTTGCATCTTTTCATAGCACTGCGCTCTAAGACTAATTCAAGATCGATCGCCTCTCACCAATAACGTACAAGTAGATTAATTCAAAATCCAACAGTTTAACTCAACTGCATTGCACCTAAGTATTTCGTCAAATAAGGCGAAAACACTTCATAAATCAAAGTTAGTGGCTGCCCATTATGCCAAAACAGATAATGGCGACCCCAAAAAGGCCCCTTTTGATTAAATCCTGCTTCTAAAGCTTCATTGTTACCGTAGTGAATTCCCTGCACATCCCGGTATAATTCTGTACGTGATTGAGTTAGGCTAGCCCAAATCGGCAGCGACCGATTTTTCAAATACTCATCCACATGACTAGCTTCCCACCAGGAAGTAGCATATAATAATCGCTGCCCAGAGGCGGTACGCAGCCACACTTGCCGTCTTAATCTTGGCCCTGGTATAGCTTGGATTATATCGGGCGCTCCATCCAAGTCTAAAGCGATCGCTGACATATCGATCACGTCAACTTCTGTCGGCTCACCAGTTAGCATTTGAACTTGCCGTGTAGGAGAGCCATCTCCTAAAAGTAACATCTGCCATAAGGGTGATAGTTGAGTGTGAGGCAAACCTGTTTTGACAATTTCCTCACCTCCTTGCCAAATAGGAGTGAGGCGATGCCAAGAGTTTGGCTGTGTTAATTTGTTTGTCGATTCAAAAGTAGCAGTCAATTTATTTACAAAAGTTTATGGTTTCATTTCAAATCATAAACAATTAGCCACATAAACACACTGTCCTGGCAATTTCAATTAGTGAAGGGTGGGCAATACCCACCCTTCACTAATTGCTAGATTGTCTATCAGATACTAAAATGCGGATGGCGAGACTCGAACTCGCAAGGCAAAGCCACACGCACCTCAAGCGTGCGCGTATACCAATTCCGCCACATCCGCAAGAATCGCAGAAATCTAATTTAGCATATCTAACGACTTTTACTCAATTAAATTTAGAAATTAAAGCTACGCCCAACTGCCAGCCCCTACTAATACCTTAGACTGGGGCGACAAGCTTCATACTAAAATTGCATATTGTCCTGATATTTCCGCTCGGCTCTCTTGCTGTTGGTTGCCTCAGCCCAGATCTACTAATTTGGGTATCTTCCAGCAGTTCGCTAAAGCTCTATGCTACAGATGATACTGACCTTGATGCTGGAAGATGCGCTTTGACAAAATATTGATTGCTAACCGAGGGGAAATTGCCCTGAGAATTCTCCGCACCTGTGAAGAAATGGGAATTGCTACCGTTGCGGTTCACTCGACAGTAGACCGCGATGCCCTACACGTCCAACTAGCTGATGAAGCTGTTTGCATTGGTGAGGCTCCAAGTAGCAAGAGTTATCTCAACATTCCTAGCATCATTGCCGCCGCTTTAACGCGCAACGCTACAGCCATTCATCCTGGCTATGGCTTTTTAGCTGAAAATGCGCGGTTTGCTGAAATTTGTGCCGATCACGAGATTGTGTTTATCGGGCCATCCCCTGAAGCAATTCGGGCAATGGGGGATAAATCCACAGCCAAAGAAACGATGATTAAGGCAGGAGTTCCCACGATTCCTGGTAGTGATGGGTTGTTGAAAAACGAGAAAGAAGCCGCTGTGATCGCGCGTTCTATTGGCTATCCAGTTATGATTAAAGCCACTGCTGGCGGCGGTGGTAGGGGAATGCGGCTAGTGCGAGAGGAAAACGATCTAGTGAAGCTATTTCTAGCTGCCCAAGGAGAAGCAGAAGCCGCCTTTGGCAATCCTGGGCTTTATTTAGAGAAGTTTATAGAACGCCCACGCCATATTGAATTTCAAATTCTAGCCGATAGCTACGGTAATGTTATTCACCTAGGCGAACGCGACTGCTCGATCCAGCGCCGCCACCAAAAGCTACTAGAAGAAGCTCCTAGCCCTGCTTTAACACCAGAACTGCGCCAAAAGATGGGGACTGCTGCTGTGATGGCGGCTAAGTCAATTAACTATGTCGGTGCTGGTACGGTGGAGTTTCTACTTTCTCAAACTGGCGAGTTCTATTTCATGGAAATGAACACTAGAATTCAAGTCGAACATCCAGTCACAGAAATGATTGCCGGATTAGACTTAATCGCCGAACAAATCCGCGTAGCCCAAGGGGAAAAACTCCAGCTTACTCAAGAGCAAGTAAAATTGCAGGGTCATGCGATCGAATGTCGCATCAACGCTGAAGATCCAGATCGTGACTTTCGTCCAGCACCAGGGCGAATTAGCGGTTATCTGCCGCCAGGAGGCCCTGGTGTGCGGATGGATTCTCACGTTTACACCGATTACCAAATTCCTCCCTACTACGACTCCCTGATTGGCAAATTGATCGTTTGGGGACCAGACCGCCCGACGGCGATTAAACGGATGAAACGAGCATTACGGGAATGCGCGCTTACTGGCTTATCGACTACGATTGGCTTTCACCAAAAGATTCTGGAAACACCAGAATTTTTGCAAGGTGAGGTTTACACCAATTTTGTCGAGCAAGTGATGATGAGGAAAAAGGCTGAAGGATGAAGGCTGTACGCGAAGCGTTGCCGTACGCGCAGCGTTGCCGAAGGCTAGGCTAGGATGAAGGATGAAGGATAAAGGTTCACACTTAACAGTCAACAGTCAACAAATTTTTAACTTCATACTTCATCCTGCGCTTACGCGCGGTGCTAACACACTTCATCCTTGCATCAGCATTGTCAGCAGTCCTTGTTGACCGAGCAAAATCTCGCGCAGAAAGCTAAAAATACCGATCCAAAGAATGGGGGTAATGTCCACACCACCTATGGGTGGTACTAGTTTACGCAGGGGCACTAAAAAAGGTTCAGTGGGCAGAGCAACTAAACTCAAGGGAAAGCGTTTGAGATCGATTTGGGGATACCAGCTAAGTACGATCCGGAAAATAAACAAAAGTATCATCAGGCTGAGGAAAATACCCAAAACCCAATTAGTAATGGTAACAGTAGTCATGGATTGTCACTAAAAAACTAAATAAGCTAAAAAAGCTTCTAGCTCAAAGTTTAACAATCATTAGTAGGGGCGTGTTGATGAATAGTTTTGAGTGTTGAATTTTAAGTTTTAAGTTACACAAGTGGCTATAACCCAAAACTTAAGACCTAAAACTTAAAACTACTTTCTCCCCGCCTTTACAGCTATCTTTAGGTAGGGCTTAATTTCGGCTCGGATTGCTAAAACCGAGGGTTAGTCACGGAGCAAATAGAATTATAGGTGGTTTGAGATAATGCGCCGTTCAGCCTCCTGGCAACGTCTGATTATATATGGTCTGAGCGGTCCAATCATTGCCCTGAATCTTTGGCTGCTTTCCCAGGTTTATCACTCTTTTGAGCATCTGATCACTGTGCTGACGGTAGCAGCAATTCTGGCTTTTTTGCTGAACTATCCAGTCAGGTTCTTTGAACGGGCAGGCATCACTCGCGCTCAGGCGGTCATTATCGTTCTGCTAGTGAGTTTAATGCTTTTAGTCTTTGTCGGTCTGACACTAGTGCCATTGGTAATCGATCAAACAAATCAACTCTTGCTGGGAATTCCTGTTTGGTTAGCCAATATTCAAGAAAGACTAGCACAGCTAGATAACTGGGCAAGAGCTAGACGTTTAGCATTGGATTTGAGCGGTTTTAGTAGTCGAATTAATGCCAATATTGAAAGCCAATTACAGGGGCTGGCAGGGCAACTGGCAGGCCAAGCTGTAGGATTGGCCCTCGGAACGCTCTCTGGTCTATTTGAGACGATGTTGGTGATTGTGCTGGCATTTTATATGCTGCTATATGGCGATCGCCTCTGGCAAGGTCTAGTTAACCTCCTACCGCCCCAAATTGGGCTTCCACTAGCCGCCTCGTTGCGACTAAATTTCCATAATTTCTTCCTGACTCAGTTGTTGCTGGGGTTATTCATGTTCGTGACTTTAACCCCAACTTTTTTAGTCCTGAAGGTGCCATTTGCTCTGTTGTTTGCTCTACTAATCGGAGCAGCAGAACTCATTCCTTTCATTGGAGCTACTTTAGGCATTGGCACAGTCACTCTTTTGGTAATGTTCCAAAATTGGTGGTTAGCAGTTCAGGTAGCTTTGGCAGCTGTTTTCATGCAGCAGATTAAAGATAATGTGCTAGCTCCCAGACTTATGGGCAGTTTTACTGGACTCAATCCGATCTGGATCTTCATTGCTTTATTGATGGGAGCGGAAATTGCTGGTTTTTTGGGGGCGATTGTGGCTGTGCCGATCGCCGGAACGATCAAAAGCACCATCGATGCGCTGCGCCACCTGAAGCAGCCAACTGTAGTGTCAGATGTAACTATTAAGCAAAAACCACCGCTGAGGGATGAGGGGTGACAAAAGTCAAAAGTCAGGCATTCAAAAGTCACCCCATTTTCTCATTTCCTATCTCCCTTTTGTTATGCTATTAAACATTTGACTTGGATAAAAAGCGTTGCCTCATGCCTGGAGCTTAGACTAAGCAAAAAGAAAAGACCCAGCAGCGCACTCGTTGATAAAATACAAGCTTCAAGCGTAAAAATCTTTGAGTTTAAAAGGATTGTTGTTGCTCTTTCCAGGCTTTGCTGTACTTTTTTTGACTATAAGATATTAAACTCAGCGATACTGTCACCAGCCCCGCTGATCTTCAAAACCGGGCGTGAGACTTTTATCTCACCCGGCTGCTCAATGTTTTGGTGCTTGTCACGCATACCTGATTGCCCATTTATTTGCAATTTTTTCGAGTCTTTTGGTGAGATTCAACGGCTCGACACTATTACAGCTGGATTTTGTGCCAGAACTGCCATCAATGGCGGTTTTTGTATCGTCGTGTCTGTATTGAACCCAGCGCTTTGTGCGATCGCTTTCTTTATATTTGCTATTTTCTCCATCGCCCTGTAGAATCTATTCTCATAACTATTAATTACGGTATTCCGACCGATAAACTGGGGATTTAAAGGAGCGTGTTCATGGGCTGGTGGCATCGAAATAGAGAAACGATTAATCGCATCTCTAAAATGAAAAGATTTGTGTCGTTGTTTTTAGTGGGATTAAGTTTGAGTGTGGCGATCGCTGCCTGCGGAGGTGGTGCTAGCAATTCTACCTCCAGTTCTGGTGGCAGTGCTAGCCCAGTCGCTAACACTGGTAATGTAGAGTTAAACCTAGTTTCCTTTGCTGTCACCAAAGCCGCCCACGACGAAATCATTCCTAAGTTTGTCGAACAGTGGCAGAAAGAAAAGAACCAAAACGTTACCTTCAATCAAAGCTACGGTGGTTCTGGTTCTCAAACTCGTGCCGTGATTGATGGCTTGGAAGCAGACGTTGTGCATCTTGCCCTTGCTTTAGACACGAAGAAAATTGAGAAAGCAGGTTTGATTCAACCAGGTTGGGAAAAAGAAGCTCCTAACAATAGTATTGTAAGTAAATCTGTGTCAGCTCTAGTCACCCGTGAAGGCAATCCCAAGGGAATTAAAACTTGGGCAGACTTGGCAAAAGATGGCGTGAGCGTCATTACCGCCAATCCCAAAACATCGGGAGTTGCTAGGTGGAATTTTTTGGGTTTGTGGGGTTCAGTTGCTGAAACTGGGGGAGACAATGCCAAAGCCCAAGATTTCACAGCCAAAGTGTTTAAAAACGTCCCCGTACTACCCAGAGATGCCCGTGAATCTAGTGATGTATTTTTCAAGCAAGGTCAGGGAGACGTATTAATTAACTACGAAAATGAGATGATTTTGGCTGGACAGCAGGGTCAAAAACTGCCTTATGTAATCCCCGATGTTAACATCTCCATCGATAATCCCGTTGCTGTTGTAGACAAAAACGTTGATAAACACGGCACGCGAGAAGCAGCAGAAGCATTTGTCAAGTTTCTCTATACCCCAGAATCGCAACGAACATTTGCTAAATATGGCTTCCGACCCGTTGATGCCACAGTGGCAAAAGAAGTAACGGAGCAGTTTCCTAGTGTTAAAACTTTATTCACCGCTCAAGATTTAGGCGGCTGGGATCGAATTCAGCAGCAATTCTTCGATGACGGGGCAATTTTTGACCAAATTCAGGCTCGTGCCCAATAAATGATCGGTGATGAATGCTGAATTTACCTTTCATAGTTCATCATTCATCATTCACAATTCATCACTCATCCTTCAAACTTTCCTATGGCTGTATCAGCTCATCCTCAACGCAATAGTGCTAGGAAAAACTTATTTCTCCAATTGAGTAAGTTTTCTTGGCCCTGGCGCATCACTGTCACATATCTCAGCATCATGCTATTGCTGCCTGTGGCGGCGCTGATTCTTAAGGCTAGTACTGAGAGTCCTGCTAACTTTTGGAAAATTGCTACTAGTCCCGTTGCGCTTTCCACCTATGATGTCACGTTTGTCACATCTTTAATCGCAGCACTGATTGATGGAGTCTTTGGTCTTTTAATTGCTTGGGTTTTAGTCCGGTATGAGTTTCCGCTCAAGCGATTTATTGATGCCGCGATCGATCTACCCTTTGCTTTACCTACCTCTGTTGCTGGTTTGACTCTGGCAACCGTATACAGCGAGAATGGCTGGATTGGTTCGTTACTAGCACCTTTGGGAATTAAGGTAGCATTTACTCGCCTTGGAGTAGGCGTGGCGATGCTATTTATCTCCTTGCCTTTTGTCGTACGGACATTGCAGCCAGTCTTGCAGGAAATGGAGCATGAAATTGAAGAAGCAGCTTGGTCTTTGGGCGCTTCGCAGTGGCAGACATTCTGGCGCGTCCTCTTGCCACCCTTATTCCCAGCTTTGTTGACAGGTCTGGCACTAGGATTTGCTCGTGCAGTGGGGGAGTACGGTTCAGTTGTGATCGTAGCTTCTAATGTGCCATATAAGGACTTAATCGCCTCTGTGTTAATTATTCAACGCTTGGAGCAGTATGACTATTCGGGCGCAACTGTAATTGGCACCGTGCTATTAGGAATTTCACTATTAATACTGTTAGCAATTAACTTATTACAAGCTTGGGGACGACGTTATGAGCTATGAATTAGCGGGGAGTTCTCTACAATCAGGTACGCCAGATTCTAAGCCATCCCCAGCAGCAAAAGAGCGTCCCTGGGTCAAAATAGTTTTAATAGCAGTGGCGATCGCCTACTTATCGTTAATCTTGTTCATTCCCGCGATTAACGTCTTTGCGCAAGCGTTTAAGAGTGGGGTTGGCCCTTTCCTCAAAAACCTGGGTGAACCTGCTTTTACCCATGCAGCATGGCTTACAACTATTATTGCTCTGATTGTTGTACCTATAAACACTGTATTTGGACTTTGTGCTGCTTGGGTAATTGCCCGAAATCGATTTCGAGGTCGAGCTTTTCTAACTAGCCTTTTAGACATTCCCTTTGCAGTGTCTCCAGTGGTAGCTGGTTTGATGATCGTGCTGCTCTACGGACGCAATGGCTGGTTTGGCCCCTTTCTAGACGCGGCAAATATTAAAATCATCTTTGCTATGCCTGCAATGGTGTTAGCGAGTGCTTTTATCACCTTACCCTTCGTTGCCCGTGAAGTGATTCCAGTTTTAGAAGAAGCTGGTTCGGATCAGGAAGAAGCTGCTAAAACTTTAGGTGCCAATGACTGGCAAATCTTCTGGCGTGTCACTTTACCCAATATCCGTTGGGGGCTACTGTATGGAGTAATTTTGACCAATGCCAGAGTAATGGGTGAATTTGGGGCTGTGTCGGTTGTGTCTGGTAACATTGCCCGCAAAACTCAAACTTTACCCCTGTTTGTAGAAGAAGCTTACAAGCAGTACCAGACAGAAGCAGCGTTTGCAGCTGCTGTTTTACTGGCTGGTTTAGCACTAGTCACACTGATTTTGAAAGAAATTCTCGAACGTAAAACGCAAATCAAAGATGTGGAATAAGGAGTTAATATGGCAATTCAAAATAAGCAAGAATTTGAGCGTAATTCTGTTAATTACTTAGAAGCCGATAGGCATACGCATACCCGGATTAAAATTCGGATTCCGAAAAACTTACATGACGAACCAGTTATTTCTCGATTGATTTCCCAGCATGGAGTTACTGTTAACATAGCAGCAGCTTTACTCAGTGCCAATCAGCGGGATGATGGCTGGTTTGATCTGGAACTGAGAGGAACCTCATCTCAGATTGGCAGCGCTTTAACTTATTTAAATGAACTAGATTTGGAAATTTGGGGTCAATCCAATTCACAACAAGATGGCTGGTGATCTCGTCTCTAGTTTAATACTTCTCTTGATAACCGCTGAAATGCAGGGGGCGGGGGAGCAAGTAAGAGTAATATTTCTTGTGCTTCAGATTATTATTAAGTTCGTTTGCGCGATCGCATGATTCTTAGAGCGGATTAACATTCTATCTGTTTTCTACCAAGATATGTTTTTTAACCCGCTCCTAACTCGATTCATTGATAATTAAATTCAAAATTGATACGAATAAGCGACTAGATCTTAACTAGTCGCTTTGATTTCATTCTTTGGTAATAGAACTACTACTAGCGACATAGATTATATCCTTTCTGATTTCCTGTGCTGGGAAATCGATAGGATTAATCTCTGTAGGTAGAAGTTGTGGTGACTCCGGGATCGCGATAAGCGGTGGGTTCTTGCCGTTTCTTACCAGCCAAACCAGCTAAACCAGCTAAACCGATTAATCCTAGCCAACCCCAATCAAAACCGTTATCTTCAGTTCTGGTATTGTCTGTACCTGTTGTTTGGGTGTTGTCTGTACCTGTTGTTTGGGTGGTATCTGTTCCACCAGTACCATTAGGATTTGTAGTAGTTTGGGCAGATGCGGGTAGAGTGGCAAGACTCAAAGCAATAACACTAGCCCCAGCAATTTTAGTTAGTGCAGAAAATTTCATGGTTGAAGTAGCCTTGTGATTTATGATTCATTACTACTTTATTGATTAGTAATAAAAACAAAATCAACCCCCAGCTAGAAAACTTTTTTTCTCAATTCATACTCTAGAAGTAGAAAGGTTCTCAACATCAAGTATTGATTAAATTGTGCATTTCACAAATGTCAAACTCGCATTAGTAATTTTTCATTGCTCGTTGGATATCTCTTTGATCGTCGCGTCGCTTCACGTCTTCTCGCTTGTCGTGGAGCTTTTTACCTTTGCCAAGTCCGATGCTAACTTTGACTAAGCCACGTTTGAGGTACATCTTCAGAGGTACTAAAGTTAATCCTTGCTGTTCTACCTTGCCGATCAGCTTCCGAATTTCCTGCCGATGTAGCAGTAGTTTTCGAGTCCGACGCGGATCGTGGTTAAAATATTGACTGCTAGTTGTATAAGGTGAAATATGCACGTTGATCAGCCATACTTCTCCACTGCGGATTAAAGCGTATCCATCCTGAAGGTTGATCTTACCTCCCCGAATTGACTTAACCTCTGTCCCCATTAGTTGAATTCCTGCTTCATAAGTTTCGAGGATTTCGTATAAAAAACGGGCTTTACGGTTATCAGTAATTACTTTGTAACTTTCGCTCTTGTCATTCATCGAAATTTTCTCACTACTTTCATATCTTAATAAGTGGAGCAAGGGAAAAAAGCAGAGTATTTGCTGCTTCCTTAAAGAGTTCCGCACCTATACTAAAATAATAGTTATTCTTTCTATTGCGAACTTATCATCTTTCTATTGCTTTCAACCGAGTTTTCTTCTCTATCTTAAGGGGATAGGGATAAATACCTATTTGGCTTAACTACTACCATTTTCCTGTCAACAGTTAGAAGATATTTATTTAAATTCCTCGATAGGATATATGAGTCACTTTATTATTTATGCCTGAAGTTGTAGAGTACAGCTATAGGCTTCAATATATTTATCGAATATGTTTGTTATATATAATTCATGCCTTTGACCATTCTTGTTGTTGATGACGATCCCGGAACTCGTCTAGCCATCAGCGATTACTTAGAGATGTCTGGCTATTCAGTTATTACAGCTGCTGATGGTCAACAAGCATTGGAAATGGTTGAGTTGTACCGTCCTCATTTAATGCTGACTGATATTGTCATGCCCCGCATGAACGGCTATCAACTTGTGCGGAGTGTAAGACACCACCCTTCACTGCGATTGTTACCTGTCATTTTCTTAACAGAGCGCAACAAAACTGAAGAAAGGATTCAAGGTTATCAATCAGGAGCAGATCTTTATTTACCCAAGCCGTTTGAACTACAAGAATTGGGAGCAGCAATTCGCAATTTGTTGGAGCGATCGCAAATGATTCAGTCTGAATACCGCTTATCCTACGAAGAGGGTTGGCGTACTTCCATTCAAATTCCCACAGCCACAGCCGAAAAATCTGAACTATCGTTTCATTTAACAGAGCGAGAAAGGGAAGTTCTAGTCATGCTAACTCATGGTCTTTCCAATGCTCAAATTGGAACTAGACTACATCTGTCGCCCCGCACAGTGGAAAAGTATGTTAGCAACTTATTGCGCAAAACCACTACCAGCAACCGAGCCGAACTAGTAGGTTATGCGATGAAGCATCGGTTGCTGGAGTGAAAAGTGGCGAGCGAGTAGCGAGAAAATTATGTCCGTTATTGCCGTATAGGTAACGCTCCAAGCAAGATTATAGATAAAAACTGCAAAATTCCAGACTATGTGGATTAAAATACACCATTTTACTTCTCGATTTATGGGAAGTTGATCGAGAAATGCTATAAATAGCTGGCTTAGATCAACTTAGGGGAGCAATCCGAAGCGTTACTCAGTATGGCAGAATACCTAACTCCGAACTCTAGTTTTAGTTTGACACTGCGCTTGCAGATTCCAAATCGTGTGGGGATGTTGGCTAGCGTCACCGCTGCGATCGCCTCTAGTGGTGGTACTCTTGGTCATATCGATCTAGTAGAACGAACGCGCTTTATTGCCATCCGGGATATTACTGTTGATGCTGCCAGCACTGAACACGCGGAAACAATCGTGCAAGCAGTTAAGGCATTGCCAGAAGTTACAGTTATTAATGTCTATGACCGCACCTTCAATTTACATCGCGGTGGCAAAATCAGCATTGCAAGCAGAATTGCGCTCAAAAGTCAAGAAGATCTGGCAATGGCTTATACACCGGGCGTTGGTCGCATCTGTACGGCGATCGCTAACGATCCAGAACAAGTGTATAGCTTAACCATTAAGCAAAACACGGTTGCAATTGTAACAGATGGTAGCGCCGTTTTGGGGTTAGGAAATTTGGGTGCAGCTGCGGCATTGCCAGTGATGGAAGGCAAAGCCATGCTGTTCAAAGAATTTGCTGGAATTGATGCCTTCCCCATTTGTCTTACTGGTCAAGACACTAACACCATTGTCGAAACAGTCAAACAAATTGCCACCGTATTTGGGGGTGTAAATTTAGAGGATATTGCCGCGCCTCGCTGCTTTGAAATTGAAAAGCAACTGCGGCAGGATTTAGATATTCCCGTCTTTCACGACGACCAACACGGCACAGCAATTGTCACCCTGGCAGCATTGATTAATGCCCTGAAACTGGTGCATAAGTCAATGGCCCAAGTGCGGATCGTAATTAACGGTGCGGGGGCGGCGGGAGTTGCGATCGCGCGCTTGCTGCGTAAAGCTGGGGCAGAAAACATTTTGATGTGCGACTCCAAAGGCATTCTCTCCACCCAACGAACTGACTTGAACGAAGAAAAGCAGGAATTTGCTGTCAGTCAAATGGGATCGCTATCTGGTGCATTAGTGGGTGCAGATGTATTTGTTGGAGTTAGCGCACCTGGGGTGCTGACACGGGAAATGGTGCTATCTATGGCAAAAGAGAGGATCGTTTTTGCGATGGCAAACCCGATTCCAGAAATTCAGCCAGAGTTAGTCACAAACGATGTAGCTGTAATGGCGACTGGACGCAGTGATTACCCAAATCAGATTAATAATGTTTTAGCCTTTCCTGGGGTGTTTCGTGGGGCTTTGGATTGTCGCGCTTCGACAATTACTACTACTATGTACTTGGAAGCAGCACAGGCGATCGCCTCTTTAGTCAAACCCTCGGATCTCAACCGCGAACACATTATTCCTTCGGTCTTTGACGAGCGCGTTGTAACTGCTGTCGCTGCTGCGGTGCAACAAGCTGCCCGTAGTGAAGGAATTGCAGGAAATTAAGCCCAGGCGCAAAATTTCACGTCTCTACAGTTCTGGATGCACATCCGTATTTAGTCGTTACTAGGCTTAGCCTAGTAACGACAAAAAGGGGCTAGTGCCTCAATGTTTGCTTTCGGAATTTCAGCAGAGATATTTTGGCAACACAACTGACACATTGCTGTCATATTGATGTATCAGAATAGATATAACGAAGAGTTGAGAAGTTAATGAATGGTAACGCTTGGAGTTTGCTCAAGCAAATGGCGCTCAGATTATAACATTAACTTCCCAAATTAGGACGAACAAGGTAAAAGCAAACTCTTCAAGCTGTTTTTCGTCCAGAAGAGACGCTATTTTTTTATTTCCCAAGGCAGCATCAAGGAGTTGCTGACTATCAATGCTGAAATTATTACATTTAGGAGCTGCCCTAGCTGCGGTTCTTAGCACTCAAGTTACTGACACTAGTATTGCCAGAATATCCAAAGACATTAGTAGTCAAGGGGAACAAGCAACAACTCATAACTTGGTAGCGATCAATACTAATGTTGCTGATACTACAAATTCAATCGTTACGGCTGATTCTGGCAACGATATTCTGGAAGAAACACAAAAAGTAGACCCAGTGTTATTAAGTTTAGCCGCAGTAGGGGGTGGTATTGCAGTTGCTGTAAGTACAAAAAAAGCCAAGCAGCCTTTTAAGTTGAATTCCAGATCTGAAGGTACTATCCGCATTGAGCAGGCTAACGGTAAGCTTCGGAAGAAACTGATGCGGCTGCTACATGATGACAGAGAAACAGCCAACCGACTCTTGTCTCAAGCCAAATTGAAACATCCCAACAAATCAGTTGACTGGTATGCGGACAAAGTGATTTACGACTTAGAACGCGATCGCGGTAGTTACTAGTATCTAAAACTCAAGCCAAAAATTCCGTTTTTGGCTCCTGTCTCCTGAATTTTTCTGTATAAAATGATGTTTTGATTCAAACCGTACCTAACTCTTTAGATATACTTGCGATTTAAGAAAAATTGAAAAGATAGGGGTAACAAGCTGTATGTAATAGCCAATAAGTCTATGTCCTTTAGTTTTTTTGACCTATTTTGGGTTTTCCTCTTTTTTTCCTCACTACAACCCGTATGGCAACGTCGCCAGATGGAATTTCGCCGCATTCGTTCGCTGCAAGAATTTGAGCGAGGGCGTAACAGCCGGGTAATATTGCTGATTCACCGCCAAGAATCTATTAGCTTACTGGGAATTCCCATATCGCGCTACATCTCTATTGAAGACTCAGAACAGGTACTCAGAGCAATTCGCCTCACTCCCCCAGATGTTCCTATTGATTTAATCTTGCATACGCCAGGTGGTTTGGTTCTAGCAACAGAGCAAATCGCCAGAGCATTGATTCGCCATCCTGCCAAAGTTACCGTCTACGTACCCCACTACGCCATGAGCGGTGGTACGATGTTGGCACTGGCATCAGATGAAATTGTCATGGATGCCAACGCTGTTTTAGGCCCAGTCGATCCGCAGTTGGGTAACTATCCCGCAGCTAGCATCATTAAGGTAGTTGAAGATAAGCCAATCGGTGAAATCGACGATCAAACACTGATTATGGCAGATTTGTCACGCAAAGCAATTCAACAGGTGCAGCGATTTGTGCGGACTCTGTTGAAAGACAGCATACCAAAACAAAAAGTTCAACCAGAAAATATTGAAAGCATTATTGATGCTTTGACAACTGGGCGCGTCACCCACGACTATCCGATTACTGTTGAGGAAGCAACAGAAATGGGGCTACCTATAACTGTGGGGCTACCTAGATCGATATACGACCTAATGGAATTATATCCCCAACCACAGGGAGGTCGTCCCAGCGTGCAATACATTCCTCTACCTTATGGCGATCGCCGCCCAATGTTACCAACACCCAAGGGTAGACCTTTATCAGATCCAAGCGATCCTTAGAAATCAGAATGATGAATGCTGAATGCTGAATGATTAATGCACAATTCATCATTCGACTTCTTGCATGAATCTAATTCGATGCATTGTCAGGTAGGGGCGGGTTGACTAAAAATCTTCATTTCTAACTAAAAATCTTGCCTAACCCGCCCCTACAAAACATTCGTGCAAGAGGTTTATTCATAATTCATCATTCTTTTTAGCCACTAAAGTAATTTCTGTCACCTCTGGGGGACAAAATAAGCGACCTGGGAAATAAGTACCCAAACCGCGATTGACATACATTTGATTGTTACCTACTCGGTGGAAACCTTGCGCCCATTCCCAATGGCGTACTACTTTGGCACAATCTTTTTGCATAAATGGGATCTGGCGCCGCATTTTTTTGGGTATACTGCGGCGAAATTTGTTATAAAAGGCAACAGCAGGGCCAATCTTAGGCAGCATTACCTGACCGCCGTGAGTATGTCCAGATAGTTGCAAATCTACTCGCCATTTTTTCAGAAGCTTGGCAGTATCTGGATTATGGGATAAGACAATCCGGGGTGTTTCCGGGTTTAGCTGACTCATCACTGGTGTGAGGTTGAACGAGGGCGACCAATAATCAGCTAGTCCTACTAGTGGTAATTCTTGCCCGAAAGGATAAGCTATTTGATTCCACAAAACAGGTATGTCGATACTGTGGAAAGCGAGGGTGATTTCGGTAAAGGAATCGGGTTGACAAATATCGTGGTTGCCAAGAATGGCATAGACACCCAAGCGACTTTGCAGATGTTTGAGGCGTAATACTAGCTGATGGATGGGGCTGGGGTCGTCAGTTACATAGTCCCCAGTCAATACAATTAAATCTGGTTCAGCTTCGTTAGTAGCAGCGATCGCTTGTTCTAACATCACATCCGATAGCCTGAAGCCATCGTAGTGAAAATCTGATAGCTGCACCAACTTTATCCCTTGTAACGAGTTTGGCAGATCGGCGATCGCTACTGTCAATTTTTCCACGCTCAACGGCCCGGTTAGTAGCCAGTGCATACTTGCTTATCTTCACTCCTCAAACGCGCTTCCAGCTTAACAAAGCTTAGCCTAGCTGTCTTAAGAAATTAAATATCTGTTTTAACACGCCTTGCAGTCTGTGGCTCTTCTCGTAGTTCTCTCTCGTCAACGCAAACGCCGCTTTACTGTTGACTTCCGCTAAAGTTGGGTAAATGTGAATCCCTCCAAGGGCAGAAATTTTCAGCTTATGAGACATTGCCAAAACAATTTCGTGAATTAACTCCCCAGCTGCTGCACCAACCATATGCGCGCCGAGAATTTCGCCATTGCGCCTGACGATAATTTTGGCAAATCCTGCTGTTGCAGCTTCTGCTTGGGCGCGATCGACTTCTGCAAATTCCTGC
>DATNQH010000062.1:0-18313 GCA_036704105.1 Leptolyngbyaceae cyanobacterium
CGCCCCTTTTTATTCCTTTTCCCTTGACCCTTTTACCTTTTACCGAAAAGTATTGATTCCACATATTGATTCAACCTACAATTAATTCAGTGCAGTGGCTAGAGTTGTAAGGTGTAGATAATTACGAATTACGTAGGGCAAAGCTCTTCTCGTGCGAGTATTAGAAATTAAGATTTAGCTAACCTGCATGACAACTAGCGTCATGTCGTCTTGATTTGGGCTAGTTGCTCCAATAAATTTTTGGACTTGAGTAAATAGGTAGTCCAGAATTGCTTGAGGGTTAGGGCAATGACGACAGGCAAATTTAAAGGCATTAATTAAGTTTTCTTCGTCAAAGCGATCGCCACTTTGATTAGCAGCATCGGTAAAACCATCAGTATAGTAAATAATTGTATCTCCAGGCTCTAACTGGACTTGAGCATCTTCATAGTGGCTGTGAGCATCTAGCCCGATCAGCATTCCTATAGTATCCAAACGTTTTACAGTTTTAGTTGCTGCTTGCCATAACAAAGGGGGATTATGAGCTGCATTACTAAAAGTAAGTTTGCGAGTCAGAGGATCGTATTCGGAGTAAAATAGAGTAACAAAGCGATGGGAATTTTCCAGATCGGTATACATGACTCGGTTCAAATGTTGGAGAATCTGAGCAGGAGAGTGTTCGTTTAGCACCTCTGCCCGCAGCATTCCCCGCGTCATTGTCATAATCAACCCAGCAGGAACGCCTTTGCCCATCACGTCTCCAATTACCAAGCCCCAAGGACTCGCTGCATTTGCAGTAGGGTTAGTTTGACTAAGGCTACGATCAACGGGAATAAAGTCGTAATAGTCTCCACCCACCCGATTTGCTGGCTGACACCTTGCTGCTAAAGACACACCCGGAACATTAGGGCATTGACGTGGTAGTAGTCGCAGTTGAATTTCAGCGCCAATTTCTAGTTCTCTGTCTAGGCGTTCTTTTTTGCGCAGTTCTACTTTCAATTCATCATTTTCAATCGCAACTGCCGTTTGATCCGCCACTAACCGAACTAATTTTTGTCTGGTTTCCGTCCAGGTATATTCTGGATCGTTGCTGAAGACATAAAGCCTCCCTCTCTCGGTCTGTTTGACCAAAATTGTAGTGCCAAATAACTGGATGGACGATCCTAACGAACGGCTGACTTGAGCATCTAAAGTAGCACCAGCTGGTAATAACTGAGCAGTGGTTAAGGAGGCAGTGACGACACTGGTAGCTGCTTCTAGTGCTTTACGAATATGCTTACGCTGGTGAATATCCTGGCAGTGTAGCTTCTCCAAGCTCACCTGTCCGTTGGGTTTATACAAAAACAAAGCACCGCCGTCAGCATCTGTCACCCGTGTTGCCATGAGTGGAATTAGTTCCAGAAACTGATTTAAGTTGTTGAAGCTTCTGAGGGCAAATCCTAGAGAACTGAGCAAATCTTGGACTTTGTTTTGTTCCCGATACAGACGAGCCACCAGTTCTTTGAGCGCCACTACTGGGTTGAGATCTGTAGCAGCGCTGCTACTGCGGTCAGTAGGTTGGAAGGGTGGTTGAGGCACAGACACAGGTGTTATTGCACTAAAGAGAGTCGTGAGCCGTCAAGTTAGGCAGTATGCAAAAAAGCAATATCAGAAATTTAGTTATAACGCGATCGCACTATAGCGAATCAGTTGAAAAAAAAAAAGTAGTTTATTAATTTATTTACCGTTGCCAGAAATAACTCTAAAGGAGGATATTTCTAGTTAAGAATTTAAATTTAACTTTAGATTTTACTTGTAATATTGCTTAGCTTGCATCTTACTTAACTTCTAGCCAAAAATAGGATAAAAAGTTTGAAGTTGAGATATCTTAACTTAAAACTGAATAAAAATGTTGTCGCAAGATTACTGAATTTACAAGAGCGATAATTTTACCTAGAAGACAGGAGAAGAATAGAGTGTAGAGTTTAGGGTGTGGGGTGTAGATCCCCACATCCCACACCCCGTTATGTACTTAGCAGGGCTTCTACAAATTCATAACTGGAAAACGGGCGGAGATCTTCGATTCCTTCACCAGCACCAATAAAGCGAATGGGTAGATTTAGCTGCTGCACAACAGCTAAGGCAACACCACCTTTGGCTGTGCCATCGAGCTTGGTTAAGACAACGCCGCTGAGTTGGGCTGCTTGAGCAAAAACTTCAGCTTGTCGCAGCCCATTTTGACCCAGCGTGGCATCTAAAACCAATAAAGATTCAACTTTGGCGTTGCCAGCTTTTTTGTCGATGATGCGGCGGATTTTGCTCAGTTCATCCATCAAGTTTTTCTTGTTCTGGAGTCGTCCTGCCGTATCGATCAAGAGCAATTCTGTTCCCCGCGAAGAGGCAGCAGCGATCGCATCAAATACCACAGCGGCTGGATCGGTATTCTTCCCAGGATTAGCAATGACTTCGATTCCACTTCTTGCCCCCCAAACTTTCACTTGCTCCACTGCTGCTGCTCTAAAGGTATCAGCTGCTGCGATCAAGCAGTTGTAGCCAGACTTTTGCGAGATGTGGGCAATTTTACCGATGGTAGTAGTTTTACCAGCGCCATTTACCCCGGTAATCAACCATATATTTAAAGTATCTTTTTCAGGAGCAAAAATAGCGTTATGAGATTGCAGCGGGCGATCAAGCATTTCCTGTAAGATTTTTTTCAAGTAGGCGATCGCTGCATCTGGTGGCAAGGCTTCTTTGCGCAGCTGGTTTTGCAGCGCAGTGATAATATAATCAGTTGCTTCTACACCCACATCAGCTTGCAGCAGCAATGCCTCGATCTCCATCACTGCTGCTTGATTGAGCGGCCCTTGACCGACAATTGCTTTTAACTGATTGACGATGTTGCGACGAGTTTTATCTAAACCTTGCCGCAGTTTCTTCAGCCAGGTAATTTCCTCAATCGAAACGTCTTGCGGACGACGACCTTGAGCGGCGAGAATTTCTGTTGACCACAAAAACCCTTCGTCAAAAGCCAAATCGGGAATTGCTGTCGCCTCAGACTCAGTTACATCTGTCGTGGTTGATGCAGCTGCTGGTACTACCTCTGTTTCTGGTAATTCAATTGCTGTTTCTTTCAGCTTTTCAATTCTGGCCTTGCGATCTGCTTCTGCCCTGGCCCAGAAGGGCATTGGGGTTGTCGCCGCCTCTACTGAAGCGGACTCTATTGGGCTAACAGTTGATTCATCTGTTTCACTAACAGTTGCTTCAACTACAGGTAATTCGGCAGGTTCTACAGTTGCTTCAATATCACTCGCTCCCTCAGCTTCCTCAGCTTCCTCAGCTTCCTCAGCTCCTTGAACTTCCCCTGCTTCAGAAACCTGCCCCTGTTGTCGCTGCTGAATATTCTTGTAAGCTGCTTTAGCAAAGGTAAGGTAATCTAGGGCTGGGCCTGGAGTTGGTTGCTCTTGTGATGTTACTTGAGTTGATTCTGCTGGCGACTCCTGAATCGGAGTGGATGCGTTCTCTTCCTCAGCTTGAGGAGTGGCAGATTCATCATTATTATATTTACGACGAAACCAGTTAAAAACCATTGAATCTAAATTGAGTTACCAATTGCAATATAGTAGGGGCATTGCAGTGCCATACTCGTACAAAGTCGTGAGAGGTTAGAATTCTCTACTTAAGGACTTGATGTTGATGGCTTTAGTCACTATTGACTAGCCACACATCGCTAATTTTTCACTTGAGGAGTTCCCGCTTTTTTTGCTCAGTCACTCGGCGTAAAACACCATTGATAAACTTATATCCTTCTTCTTCACTGTAGCGTTTGGCTAGTTCTACTGCTTCGTTAATCGCCACGCTAACACTATCTTTAAAACCTAAATACTCGATTTCTGCTACAGCTATGCGTAGTATATCGCGGTCAATCCGAGCGAGGCGATTCAACTGCCAATCAACTAAGGCTTGCTCCAGTATTTTATCGATTTCATTACGGTATTTATTAACTGTGCTGACGATTTGCAGGGCGTATCTGCGAACATCAAATTCTGGTCTATCGGCTAGCTGAATCATTTCTGGTAACTCTTGTACTGTAGCTATCCGGTTGATTGCAGTTTGAGTCAGAGCAATTGCTTCCTCAACCATACTTCTAGAAGTTTTTACATCGGCGGCGCGGGTTTCGCTAGTTAAGAGGCGATCGCTAGCCCTTTGTAGCTCTGTAGCAGCAGTTTCGAGTGATTCTTGCATTTCTGACTTCAAAGTTCGTAATGCTGCAAGCAACAGATCTGATAGTTGCCGTTCTTGCAGTTTTTCTGGAGAATTTGGCAGTTGACTCAGGCTTAACAGAGCCAGTTCACGAGCAATTCTACGGGGTTGTTGCATAAAAGTGGTGAGTGATGAGTGGCGTTTAGAAGGATGAAGTTTGAAGTTTAAAGTTTAAAGTTTAAGGTTTGAAGTTTACCCTTTACCCTTCAGCCTGAAGGCTTTCTCCTACTTACTTCTAAAGTGGTGTTTCTAGTTTCCGTTCTTTATTCAAAACCAAAGCTGGTAGTGGAGTATTAGGGGAGACAATGCCACCAGAAATAACTATTTTAAAGGCATCTTCAATTGACATTGACAGGTCGATCGCTTCGTCTTCTGGCACAATGGCATACCAACCAGTGGTGGGATTTGGCGTAGTTGGGATGAAAACACTAAGCATGGGGCGAGTCATGTGGGATTGAATTTCATTGCTCATCGTGCCTGTGACAAAAGCGATCGCCCACACTCCTCGGCGGGGATACTCTACTAAAATCACGCGGCGAAATTTGCCATTTGTATCTTTTAATAGTGTTTCTAGTAACTGTTTTAGCGTTTTATAGACAGAACCCGCTAACGGAATTGCTTGTAACAACTGCTCTCCCACATCCAGCAGCCACCGCCCACCGATGTTACGTGCCATCAAGCCAATCAACAGAATACATAGCAGTGGCACAGACAGTCCTACTGCTAGATTCATCAGATTTACCAAAATCGGATTCATTTCATCAAATGGATTCAACTGTTTGGGAATCCTGGTGAGAAAATTAATCACCCAATTGGCAACGGTAATTGTTAACCAGATTGTGGTAGCTAAGGGAATCACTACCAGTAGACCTGCAATCAGGTCATTTTTTAAGCCCTGTTTTAACCGTTCAAGCACAAACTGCGCTCCTCTCCTTCTAACTGGCTTTTGGCTGCTGAGTTTTGATATTTGCCACAATTTTTTAGTTTTGTTGCACCCAAAACCCCGCATTCAGACTAAAACTGTTGGTACTTGCCACGCGAAAAGCAATCGGCGCGATCGCGCCCAATCCTTCTTTGTCTGGCACCGTCTTGCTTTTGCTCTGTTTGGGCAAGGCGTATCTATAAATGGACATATACTTTTATTTTATTTTGTAAAAGCTGTAAATAATTGTTGCTAGTATTAGCTCTTAGCCACTAACCCAAACTTTCGCAGACTAGATATCGCACTCTCTAGCAGTTTTGGCTCGGTAATTAATTGTTACAGAGATTTGTAGATAACTGGGGATAAAAGACAAGACAAATTAAGCAGCAGATTGAATCTCCAAGCAATTGTTGAGACATTGGCATGGCTGTTCCTCGCTTGCGTCGATGCTGGCTGTAATTTCAGTCTTAGGGTAGGGTAGCACGTAGTAGCGCTTGTGCTACGTGAAAAGCTAATGGCGCTCGAACTGAGAATTCGTAAATATAACTCTCGCTTTTGAAGTATAGATTTTGCAGTTGTAAAACTTGCAACTCATTAAGGATCTGGGATACAACTTATATTCTATTTTCTATTAAGAGACTATTATCGTGGACTGTATTCAATTAGAGGGAATTCGCTGCTATGGCTACACTGGCTATCTTCCAGAGGAGCAGGTATTAGGTCAGTGGTTTGAGGTGGATGTGACTTTGTGGTTAGATCTCGCACTAGCAGCTAAAAGTGACGCGATTGAAGATACTATTGATTACCGCAATATCATCAATCGAGTGCAGCATCTAGTGAAAACTTCTAAGTTTGCCTTAGTGGAACGTCTAGCAGGAGCGATCGCAGAATCAATTCTAACGAGCCATAGCATACAACAAGTCAAAGTGCGGCTCTCCAAACCCGCTGCACCAATTCCAGATTTTGGTGGCAAAATTACGATCGAACTTATTAGAAGTCAGAAGAATGAATTATGAATTATCAATGATGAATTATGAATTATTAATGAAACTTTGTTAATCACATCTCAGTAAGTTTTACAAAGCTTATTAACTATGGGATA
Organism: Leptolyngbyaceae cyanobacterium; assembly: GCA_036704105.1. GTDB lineage: Bacteria > Cyanobacteriota > Cyanobacteriia > Cyanobacteriales > Chroococcidiopsidaceae > Chroococcidiopsis. The sequence goes on from DATNQH010000062.1 coordinate 6,243, forward strand.
ATCCCTGAAAAGTAAATTATAAAGTTCTAAAGTGCTTTTTTATACTTAATTGTTTTGGCAAGATTGCTTGCAACAAAACATAGAATGGTGAAGTCAAAAAGTAGGAACGTGACTATATATCCCCACCGATTTTACAGGTATGTCTAAAGGTATGTCTAAATCAATTACTCAGCCAGTAGCAGGTTTAACTTTTTTAGCAATGATGGCGGCCGTACCATCTGTTACTCTAGCGCAAGCGCCAACTCAAAGTCCTGTGCCAGGAGTCATGCCTGTGCCAACCCAAAACACGGCTCCTGTAATTAGGCAGGCTCCAATCCCTAGTAATCTGCCAGGGAATAGCACAATTCCAGCTCCAACGGAAACAGCCCAGCCTCCAGGAGCGCCAGTAGATTATACCTTGGGAGGCGGCGATCGCATCCGGATTAATGTGTTTGAAGTGCCGGAATACACAGGTGAATATCAAATTCCGCCTGGTGGGGAATTGTTCTTACCGCTAGTTGGTGGTGTTAAGGTACTGGGACTAACACAGGCAGAAGCAGCAGATGCGATCGCGGCTAAATATTCTCGTTACCTCAAACGTCCCCTGATTACAGTCAGTTTGATTTCTCCTCGTCCAATTAATGTGATAGTTGCTGGAGAAGTAAATCGTCCTGGTTCCTACACAGTTGGCTTACAAGGTGGAGCAGGTGACAATCCTGGAGTTCAATATCCAACCATCATTGGAGCATTGACAATAGCTGAAGGAGTCAGCTTGTCAGGCGATTTGCGGATGGTTCAGCTACGTCGTCGGGTAGGAGTGGGGCAACCAGAAAGAGTTACCAATATTGATTTAACACAATTAGTCAAGACAGGCAGTACTTCTGTTCGGGATATTACCTTACGCGATGGAGATACAATTTTTGTCCCTACATCCGCAGAGCCTAACATGGCTGAAATCCGTCAATTTGCTACAGCCAGCTTTTCACAGCCTCCCAGCCAGCCCCGCTCAGTCACAGTAGTTGGGGAAGTTAACCGTCCAGGCTCCTACGTCATCACTGGAGGTGGAAACTCCGCTGCCGCGCCATCTAGCCCAGGCAACACCTCTGGAGGAAGAGGAGGCGGAATCTCAACTGCGACAATAGAAGCAGGTGGCAATGCAGGCGGTGGTCTGCCTACTATATCGCGGGCAATTCAGCTAGCTGGAGGAATTACGGGTCAAGCTAACGTGCGGGATATTCAAATCCGTCGCCAGACCAAAAGTGGCACACAACAAACGATAACCGCTAATTTCTGGAAATTATTGCAAGGAGATACAAGTCAAGACACGATCGTGCAAGAGGGAGACACAATTATTATCCCTCAAGCAACCGATCAAAACCCAGCCGAAATAACAGCACTAGCAGATGCGAGTTTTTCCCCAGCAACAATTCAAGTTAGTGTGGTTGGAGAAGCGGAAACCCCCGGAGTCGTAAATATACGACCGAATACGCCATTGAATCAAGCGATTCTGACGGCAGGAGGATTCAGAAATGCTCGTGCGAAGAAGGGTTCGGTTGAATTAATTCGCCTCAACGCAGATGGTACTGCGACTAAACGTAATATCCGGCTTGATTTTTCTCAAGGAATCAATGAAAAGAATAATCCCGTCCTGCGCAATAATGACATTGTCGTAATTCGTCGCAATGGCGCAGCTAGTTTTGGCGATACTGTGGGCAGTGTCTTTGGACCTATTTTAAGTCCGTTCCTGGGGATCTTTAACTTGTTCAGATAAAGTTAGATTTGTGGTTTCCAGAAGTGTCACCCACATCGCTTCTGTTGTGCTGAAGTTGTTGGAGGAAAAATTCTTCCAGAGATGGGCGGGCTAAATTCATTGCTATGATTTGTCCGCCCATCTGGCGCAAATTAGCAAGAAAGTCTAAGGGTTCACCTAAGATTTCGCCTTGCCAAGCGCCATCAGCCTCTAACTTCAAATGGGATAGCCATTTGTTGAGTAGCTCTACGTCACCGCCTTTGCCTTTGATGTGATAAGTGTTATTTGTCCCTAGCAATTCATCCAGGGAACCACAACAAATCAGTTCGCCTTGAGCCAGAATGGCAACGCGATCGCAAATTTGTTCTACTTCGGACAAGATGTGGCTATTAAAGAAAATTGTCTTACCTTGTTCTTTCAACGAGAGAATAATCTGCCGCATTTGATAACGTCCTAGCGGATCGAGTCCAGACATTGGTTCGTCTAAAAACACTAACTCTGGATCGTTAATTAGCGCTTGCGCCATGCCAACTCGTTGCAGCATTCCTTTGGAATACTGACGTAACTGCTTTTTCCGGGCGGCTACCAAAGGTAGTCCGACTAACTCTAATAACTGAGGAATCCGCTGGCGTTGCACCTTCGCCGGAATTTGGAATAGTCCCGCTATCATTTGCAAGAATTCCCAGCCAGTGAGGTAGTCGTAGTAATAAGCGTTTTCTGGCAGATAACCAATTCGTTGCTTGATATTGCGATCACCCAAAGGGTTTCCTAGCAATAGCCCATGTCCAGATGTAGGACGGATAATTCCCAACAGCAGCTTCAATAGCGTCGTTTTCCCGGCTCCGTTTGGCCCCAATAGACCAAAAGTTTCGCCTTGATAAACCGTGAGCGAACAGCCTTTGAGAGAAGTGATTTTTTGATTCAGCCAAAAGCCAGCGCGGTAGACTTTCCGCAATTGGGAAGTCTGGATGATTGGTTGACGCTCAAGTGAATTGGACTCAAAATTAGGCGAGTCTTTTGTAACCGACTTCATCTTAGTTCCAGTTACCTTTAGTTCACATAAAACAAATAATGTCAACAGACATTATGGCTCAGCTAAGAGTAAGTCGTAAGTGGTAAATCGTAAGTCGTAAGAAAGAATGTGGCATCAGGATTATTCATAAATATCTAATAGCCTAAAAACAACAGCTGTTTCACTTACGACTTACGACTTGTTTTCTCAGTAGCCGATCGCGCTAAGAGTAAGATCGCATCTGATGATGCAATTTTTGAGCAAAAATGCAAGATTATAGATAGAGTTAGCAAAAAAACTTTACTTTCGCTCGAACAAATGCAACGCTCAAAACTTATTGCTATTATTACTGGCGCGATCTCGATCGCGCTTGCGATCGTCTATTTGATAATTGTCCAGTTTTTGGACTTTCGCGGCGAGATGCTACCCGCGCCCCAAAGCCAGATACTGCAACCAACTGTTATAGCGAGCTTCCCTCGCTGCGCTTCGGAGTTTTGAGTTATGAGTTTTAAGTTTTAAGTTAAACGAGCGTTTTTTAACTCAAAACTTAAAACTCATAACTCAAAATTATTCAAGTCCCCTTGTCCCCAAGTCTCTCTCACTGGGGATAATTTTCAAACAAGAATTTTTCAGCCTCAGCGCGATCGCTAATTACTCCATCTAGTTTTGCTGCCAATAGATGCTCTAAAATTTGCCGATACTGAGGCCCTGGCTTATATCCGAGTAGCTTCAGGTCATTGCCATTCAATGGCGGTTGAATATCAGCCCAAACAGTAAAATAGCGCCAAATCTGAGAGCGAATAGAACGAGGGCTTTGCAGGGCAATTAAAATCAACGCGGGCAAGTCATATTGACGCAATAGCTGCACCACTTGACTTGGCTTGTGACACTTAGGCAAAGATGCCATTACTTGAGTTTGATAAGAGTCAAGATTGCGTAATCGCTGGATACTGTCATCGGGAAGTTGGAGATTCTCAGCCACCTTACCCCGATATTCTGGTTCTAAGTAAGCAACAATTGATTCCAGCCGCAATAGCCAATGGGGAGTGGCGAGTGGCAATTGAATTTTAGATTTTGTCGCCACTCGCTCAGAGGGGTCTTTCCAAGTGGAGGAAGTGGCGTGATTTTGGATTTTGGATTGAATTTTTTCCCCATATTCTCTGCTTCTATCCAAACAACGCTCTAGTAAACGTAACTGCTGCCACAACTGCCGATCTAGTTCTAAGGTGGAATGGATACATTGGAGTGCGCCCAACTCTGCTAGTAACTGCAAAGCTGCTTTCCAGTAAAGCGCTTGCAGAATATATTTCAGTTCGTTTTTGAGCCGAGTTTGGAGTGCTGGGGCTTTGCGATCATCTGCTATGCGATCGTAAACTCCACTATCGATCGCATAGCGGATATATTGTTCTGTTTGGGCTGCGATCGCAAATCCCAGCCGCACGGCGAACCGGACAGCGCGATAAATGCGTGTGGGGTCTTCAATAAAGCTATTGGCGTGTAAAACGCGAATTTGCTTCGCTTGTAAATCCAGTAAACCACCAAAGAAATCTAATAGTTCTCCAGCACGGGGAGAAGTTAGGCGTACAGCAAGAGCATTAATCGTAAAATCTCGGCGATAGAGATCTTGGCGAATTGAGCTAGCTTCAACTTCAGGGTTAGCGGCTGGATAAGGATAAAATTCTGTTCTGGCAGTGGCAATATCTATCCATAGAGAGGTGAAAATTGGGTCTTTATGCCATAATAGAGCAGCGGTTTGAAAAGCACCGTGAATTTCTAACCTTGCCTCTGGGTAAATTTGTTGTAAAGCACGAGCAAGTTCAACTCCTGCGCCTACGTCGGCTGAGCGATGAAAACCATCCACCACTAAGTCAATATCTTGTAGTTTCAACGCTTGGGAACCACTATCTTTCGCCAGCAGTAAGTCTCGCACTGCTCCACCAACTAGATAAAGATGCCAACCTCTTTGTTCTGCCAGCATTGAGGCTTTAGTCAACAATTCCCAAAAAGGTGCATCGAGGCGATCGCGCAATAACTTCAGAAATGAGGATGGAGGAATAATAGACACAGAATCACCTCTGCTCGATTGCCTCTTGCCTCTTACCCCTTGCTGATGTAATTCTCGTAACAAATCGGTGCGCGTTACAATTCCGAGCAATTGACTGTTCTCCAACACGGGTAAGCGACCGATATCATACGTCACCATCAGTGCCTGAATTTCTGGCAGGGTTGTCTCTGAGGTAATTGTTTTGACATTTGTGGTCATGTAACCCTTGACGGGAGCGTGACTGAATCCGTGATGCAGAGCAATATCGATATCTCGTCGGGAAATAATCCCCACTAACTGACCTTCAGTATCCACTACTGATAAGCCAGAGTGACCATAACGCAAGAGAATTCGTTGTGCTGACTCAATCGTAGTTTCTGGGCGGATGGTGCGAACTGGGGATGACATTAAATCTCTGGCGGTGGGCGGATGCGGAATTTGAGATCTAAGAGAGTCAACCAGCTGTTTAATCGTGGTAGCAGCATCTACTCCGCGTTGAGATAGAGAAGCTGCTTGAGAATGACCCCCACCACCAAGCGGTTGGAATAACTCGTTTAAATTAGTGCTGGGAATTTGCGATCGCCCGATTACACTTAAGCGTTCATCTCCTGTTTCCCCCACCGGATAGCTAGCTGCCAAAAGTAGTGCATCACTTTCAGTTAACTCAATTAGCCGTGAGGCCAGATTAGATAACCCTGGTACATAGCCTGCTGTTTTGAGCAACACCCAAGAAAGCTTGTAACCCCGTACAGCTTCGGATTGCAGCTTATCTAAGGACTCTGATAATAATTCTTGTAATTGGGGTGACAAACCTGGATCGACATACTCTGCGATCGCCCGTAAGCTTGCCCCTTGCTGCATCAACCACGCTAAGGCGAGAGCATCTCTAACTGTTGCGTGGGTAAATGTGAGCGAACCTGTATCAACATGAATTCCCAAAGCCATCACTGTAGCTTCAGAGGAAGTAAGATTAACTTGCCGCTCTTGCAGTTGTTCCGCAATTAAAGTTGTAATGGCACCAACATCGGCAATGTGAGTTTGAGTAGCTGGAATATCACTAGGGATATCTAGGTGATGATCATAAACAACGATTTCCTCTAGCTGCGGTAGATCTAACCACTCGGCTGCACCTCCAAGGCGATCGCGCCGTTGCGTATCAACTACAACTAACGTGCGAATTTGTTCCGGGTTAACAGATCGCCGTTCAATCAGCGCATACTCATCCCGATGCAAAGCCAAAAAATCCCTCACGCTAGGATGACAACCGCCAGTTAGCACAATTTTTGCTCCAGGTAGCAGCCGTGTCAACCCTACTGCCGCTCCCAAAGAGTCAAAATCTGCGGTTGTGTGCGACAAAATTAGATCCATTCGTCATTCGTCATTCGTTATTCGTCATTGGTTACTGGTGGTCAGTCATTTGTCAAGAATCAAGAGGTGTAAACAAACCACAAAGAACAAATGACAAATGACAAAAGACTACTCCCTATAGTGGTGCAATTTCTGATAGCTTACAATTAGGCAGCGCTTGAAAAATATCAAGTTTTACGCTCCGCTTGTTTTTATCTGCTTTATTGCTGTGTTTGGGAGAAGCACCAATGTTAACAATCCTATTCCAATTCGCTTTAGTAGCTCTGGTCTTTTTATCGTTTGCTTTAATCGTTGGGGTTCCGGTTGCCTATGCCACTCCTCAAAGTTGGGGTGAATCTAAAAGACTTCTGTGGATTGGTTCAATTGCCTGGATTGGTCTTGTGTTTTTGATTGGTGGCTTAAACTTTTTAGTGGTTTAAATAAGTTGCTGCCATCAATACTTTAAATAACATCTAAAAATGCCGCTTAAAGCGCGTATTATTGCTCTATTTGGGTAGTTTTAAGGTAGATTCAGCGGTAGCAACTTCGATCAGGCTAGATCGAGGCAGCAAGCACAAAATGTCTATGTAGGGGCGATGCCATCATTGCCCCTATGCTATTGTGAGTTGTAGACGCTGCAATGCAACGTTTGTACATTATTTCTTGCCAGTGATGAACTGGTGAGGTCTGGCTTCGCTATCTGCGAATAGGAAAGCTTACGCCTGAGTATCCTATAGCTGCTGGGCAAATTTTGAACTTTGAATGGCTGTAGGACGATCGCTCTAGTAAAGTAAAAAATAGCAATGGCAGTTTTCGAGGGAAGTTTTACTCATACAGAACCTTTACGGTTTGCCATAGTCATCGCTCGGTTCAACGACCTTGTAATTGGCAAGCTGCTGGAAGGGTGTCAAGATTGCCTGAAACGTCACGGTATCGATGCCAATCCTCACGGTACTCAGGTAGACTACATTTATGTGCCGGGCAGTTTTGAAGTGCCAGTAGTGGCTCGACAACTGGCGCTAACACATCGCTATGATGCCGTGATTTGTCTGGGGGCGGTGATTCGCGGTCAAACTCCTCATTTTGATATGGTAGCTGGTGAAGTAGCAAAGGGAATTGCGGCAGCTGGGTTTCAAACCGGAGTGCCAGTGATTTTCGGCGTTTTGACAGTTGACACTATGCAGCAAGCTTTGGAAAGAGCAGGGATCAAAAGCAATTTGGGTTGGGATTATGCGATGAATGCTTTAGAAATGGCTAGCCTCATGCGTCAACTACGTTCTAGCGTGACGCTAGACACCTATGGCAATAATTCCCAGTCTCTACCCGTCTCTTTAAAAAGTGCTGTAGTTGGCGATTTACCTGTGGCTCCAGAAGAACTGGGCTAAAGAAAAATTATGAATGATGAATGATGAATTGTGAATTCAGCATTTATCATTCATCATTGCTGCATTACACTCGCCCCCTAAAAAAAGGGTTGACAAACTTAGATGACTATGAGAAGATAAAAAAGTTGTAAATGCGGGTATAGCTCAGTGGTAGAGCGCAACCTTGCCAAGGTTGATGTCGCGCGTTCGAGTCGCGTTACCCGCTTCTGAAATTAACAAAACTTAAAGGCACGTTTTGGTGTGCCTATGTTGCTATGTAAATATTTCTTAGTGGTTATAGAATAACTGCTAAGAAATTAAATCTCTCAATCATCGCCAAATCAGAGCTTTACTGATAGTCAAAGGTCGAGTAAAAAAGCTTTGAGGATCTCATAAGCGTTGGGATTAAGAAAAAGTAGTAAGTGTTTGGTCAGACTGGGCAGGTTTTGGATAAACTCGTAGGATAACAACTTTTTGGTTCTACGACTGCTCGTGCGATCTCATAAGACCCAAAAAATAGATTTAGCTGTCGATTACCCGTGTCCATGCCGACGGCAAGGACGCTTAGTACCGATTACTCTGACAGAAGCATTTGGTTGCGATCGCTGTCAGCAACTGTTTGTGGTGGAAGATAATGGATACGTACTAGAGCAATTATCTACCAGCTACCCCTACAAAAAAGCGTGGCGGTGGCTGGGGAACCGCTGGAGCGTGGCGGGATCTCGGTTTGGTCAAAACTATTTCCTGTTTGCGCTATTAGTGATTTTTGGGCTGCTGATTTTCTGGCTTCCCCTAGCACTGCGATCACCTAATCATGCAAATATACTGGTGTTGGCATTATTAGCAGTATTGTTAGCTGTACTGCCAGCATTGATGTTCTGGCTTACCTACAGACGTTAAGGCGATGAGTGTTGATGCTTTTAATGCTGAGTCTAACGTAGTCGCTACTGCACGCAGAGCTTATCGAGCTTCGATGAAATTGGCGCTGGCCAAGGGAGCAGATCGAAGTCGCGCTGTTCAGGAAATGGCACAAGCGCTGAAGCGATCGTTCAACGACATTCTGGAAGCGAATACGTTAGATTTAGAAGCCAGCCGCGAAATGGCGGTGCCAGAACTAATTTTGGACTGGCTGAAACTGACTCCGGAACGGCTGCAAACGACAGTAGAGATTATGCAACGGTTGGGGGAATTATCCGATCCACTGCGTCGAATTAGACACGCTGACTACCAACTTGAAGATTCCCAGACGTACTGTCAGTTAATGCCGCTGGGGGTGATTGCGCTAGTTTACGAAGCATTTCCAGAGCTGGGAGCGATCGCAGCAGGATTATGTATAAAAACTGGTAATAGCTTGATTCTCAAAGGTGGAAATGAAACAAGCAATTCTAATAGTGTAATTGCTCGTATTCTCCAAGCAGCTTTGGAAGAAAGCGGAATGCCACTTGGCTGTCTGGAACGAGTAGAAACAGAACAAGGCGGTTTAATTAAGGATTTAGTCACCCAAGACTCTTATTTAAACTTAGTAATTCCCTACGGCCGTCCTAGCCTGGTGCAACAGGTAGTTAGACAAGCAACGGCACCAGTTTTGAAGTCAGGAATGGGTAATTGTTACCTTTACTGGTCGCTTTCAGGCAGCATAGATATGGCTCGTTGGATGGTTTTGGATAGTCATGCAAGCGAACCAGATCCAGTAAACGCGATCGAAAAGATATTAATTCATCGCACCACTAACCACTCAGCCCTGGTAACGCTTTGGAATAGCCTGCAAGACAGGGGCTTTAAAATCAAGGCTGATGCTGCCATACTAGAGGCGTTTCCCCAAATGCCATTAGCTCAAGACTCCGAGTGGGATCAACCTTACTTAAACAAGACAGTAGCTTTTAAGGTTGTGGATAATTTAGAAGCAGCGATCGCCTGGATTAATCAATACAGTAGCGGACACGCCGATTGTATTGTTACGGAATCCTACCAAGAAAGCCGTCAATTTGCCTTGGGCGTGAATAGTGCTTCAACCTACATTAACGCTTCACCCCGCTTTTCACGCAATCCTTCGCGGGGTGAGTCAGTGTTTTTAGGTATGTCTAATCAAAGAGGACATCGTCGGGGATTAATCAGCCCCGAAACCTTCACTACTGTAAAACACATTGTTCAGGGAAATGGCAGATTTTGAATGATGAATGAAAAATTATGAATGCTGAATGGGACTTATTTTTAGCATTCAGCATTCATAATTCATTATTTATGACTATTTCTCAACGAGTTTCACATTCCAGGCAAGACCTAGCGATCGCAGTAATTGAATTGTCATCCAAGTGAGATCGAATTCCCACCACTGCAAACCGTGACGGGCAGAGTATTGATAGGCGTGGTGGTTGTTGTGCCAACCTTCGCCAAATACTAGTAGAGCTACCCACCAACAGTTAGTTGAACTATCGCCTGATTCGTGAGTACGATAGCCAAATTTATGCGTAGCACTGTTTACCAGCCAAGTGCAGTGATAAACTAATACCACCCGCACGAAAATTCCCCAAATCACAAACGACCAGCCACCCAGGAGCAAGAGAACGGCTCCCAGAGCTACCTGGATATAAACCATGTTATTTTGCAAAAACTGATAAACTGGATCGTCTGAAATATCTTTTGTAAAACGAGGGATATCGTCTTGGGCTGGCGCGTGATGAAGCATCCAACCTAAATGACTCCACCAAAAACCTTGATTAGAATCATGAGGATCGGCTGATTGATCTGAGTGCAAATGATGAATGCGGTGCATTCCAATCCAATCTAATGGGCCTCCTTGCAGGGCAAGAGTGCCGCAAAATACTAGAAAATATTCCAGCCACTTAGGAGTTTGAAAACTGCGGTGGGTGACAAGGCGATGAAAACCTAGAGTTATTCCCAAACCGCCTGTCACCCAGTAGAGAAACAAAGCTACACCTACTGCATTCCAGTTAGTGTTACCGGGAATGAAGGCAAGAAGCGCTCCGAGGTGGAGTCCAGCTAGAGGTAGGATGTTACTCCACTTTAAGGGGGGTTTGGTTGATGAGGCGATCGTCATGGATTAACCTAAATTCAAAAACAGGCAGCCAATCTGCTTTAATCAAAAATCCACTAACTTTTTAGCGAAAGACTTAATGATGAACAGCTATGAACAGCTGCGCTTAGCAGAACAGGCACTATTTCAGATTTTTTCTGGAATTGACGCGCAGGTCAAGCAAAATCTGAAACGGGTGCTAGTAGCCTTTCGTAACAGTCGAGTGGGAGCGCATCATTTTGCCTCTGTCAGCGGTTATGGACATGACGATCTCGGTCGCCAGACATTGGATCTGGTGTTTGCCGAAGTCATGCAAGCTCAGGCGGCAGCTGTAAGAGTCCAATTTGTTTCTGGTACTCATGCGATCGCCTGTGCTTTGTTTGGTGTTCTTCGTCCGGGCGACGAAATGCTGGCAGTGGCTGGCGCACCTTATGACACGCTAGAGGAAGTTATTGGTATAAGAGGTAACGGTCAAGGTTCTTTAATTGAGTTTGGCATCAGCTACAAACAATTGAATCTAACCGAGGAAGGAAGTATAAATTGGGCAGTTTTAAGCTCAGCAGTAACTAATAGTACTCGTTTGGTGTTAATTCAGCGCTCTTGCGGCTATTCCTGGCGTTCTAGCCTCTCAATTGCGGAAATTGAAAAGATTATTAACATCGTCAAACAGCAAAACCCCAATACCATTTGCTTTGTCGATAACTGCTATGGGGAATTTATCGAAGACCGAGAACCAACAGCGGTTGGTGCCGATTTGATGGCTGGGTCTTTAATTAAAAATCCTGGTGGCACAATTGTTACAGCTGGTGGCTACGTTGCTGGTAGATCTGACTTAGTAGAAGCAGCTACCTGTCGCTTGACAGCGCCGGGAATTGGCAGTTATGGCGGTGCGACCTTCGATCAAAATCGGCTGCTATTTCAAGGATTATTTCTCGCTCCTCAAATGGTGGGAGAAGCGATGAAAGGTAATCACCTCACAGCTTACATATTTGACAAATTGGGGTATCCAGTCAATCCAGCACCGATGGCACCGCGTCGGGATGTGATTCAAGCGATACAATTGGGTTCGCCACAAAAGTTAATCGCCTTCTGTCGAACTATTCAGCAGCATTCACCAGTCGGTTCCTATCTAGACCCCATTCCTGCCGAAATGCCGGGTTACGAGAGCCAATTAGTCATGGCTGGGGGGACGTTTATCGATGGTAGTACCTCGGAGTTTTCTGCTGATGGGCCAGTGCGAGAGCCATATGTGGTTTTTTGCCAAGGAGGAACTCATTGGACTCATGTAGCGATCGCTCTGGAAGCGGCGATCGATGCTGTGGGAGCGGTAGGGGATTAGACCTCAACGAGAAAGATTTCGCGTTTGGATAGCGATTGCTTTTCGTGACATATAAATAGACATTAGACATCTCCGAAAAATGCCCATGCCTCTCTCTAACTGCCTCTCAACAGGTAATTACAAGATTGCAAATACAGCCAGTCTCAACGCAAAAATTAGGCTTTGAGATAGTTTGTGTTGATAATAAGGTAAAACTAAGCAT
>DATNQH010000063.1:0-24195 GCA_036704105.1 Leptolyngbyaceae cyanobacterium
CATTCCCGTAAAAGCAACTCATAAAGACGCTATTCCAGGAATTGTGCATGATGCATCTACCAGTGGAGCAACGCTTTATGTAGAACCGAATGGAATTGTACCTCTTGGCAATCAACTACGACAACAAATAGCCAGAGAGCAGGCAGAAGAAGAAGCAATCCGGCGACGGTTGACCGAACAAGTAGCAGCAGTTAAGGAAGATTTAGAGCGAGTGCTAGCGATCGCCACTACTTTAGATATTGCCTGCGCCCGCGCCCGCTACAGTCTGTGGCTAGGAGCAAATCCCCCCAGATTTATTGATCGTTCTGAAGGAGAAAAAATCACCCTGCGGCAACTGCGTCATCCCCTATTAATATGGCAGTATGCCCATGAACAAGGTCATCGTGTCGTGCCTGTGGATCTGGTAATCGACCCCCAGATTAAAGTAGTGACAATCACAGGCCCGAACACTGGTGGCAAAACTGTGACGCTGAAAACTTTGGCATTGGCAGCTTTGATGGCAAAGGTGGGTTTGTTTGTCCCAGCCAAAGAACCTGTGGAATTGCCTTGGTTTGACAGCGTACTAGCTGATATTGGAGATGAACAATCCTTAGAACAAAGTTTATCTACTTTTTCTGGTCACATTCGCCGTATTAGTCGGATTTTGACGGAAATTGCCGAAAAGGCGGAAGCCGTAGAAATTTTACCTGCAACGTCTGTACAGGAGTTAGAAGAGTCTCTCCCTGCCTCCCCTGCACCCCCCGCTCCCCCAACTCATCCTCATAGAGCGCTCGTACTACTCGACGAAGTAGGAGCGGGAACCGATCCGGCTGAAGGTAGTGCTTTGGCGATCGCGTTGCTGCAACACCTAGCCGATAATGCCGATCTGAGCATTGCTACAACTCACTTTGGCGAACTTAAGGCGCTGAAATATCAAGACGATCGGTTTGAAAATGCCTCGGTAGAATTTGACGAAGAGAGTCTATCGCCTACGTATCGTTTGTTGTGGGGGATTCCTGGTCGTTCCAATGCTTTGACCATTGCCCGGCGTTTAGGGTTGAAACCAGAGGTGATCGAACAGGCTAAAACTAAACTAGGTGGGGCAACAGAAGATATTAACCAAACGATCGCCGGGCTGGAAGCACAACGTCGTCGCCAAGAAACCAAAGCCAGCGAGGCGCAAGAGTTGTTGCAGCAAGCAGAGCGTCTGTATCAACAAGTGTCCCAGAAAGCAAACTCTTTGCAAGAACGGGAACGGGCATTACGTGCTTCCCAGGAACAAGCAGTACAAAGTGCGATCGCACTAGCTAAAGGTGAAATTGCTGGGGTAATTCGGCAGTTGCAGCAAGGCACGAAGACAGCCCAAGCCGCGCAGCAAGCAACAAATGCTCTCAATCAAATTGCTGTGCGTCATATACCGCCAGCACCCAAACCAGAAACAAGATTTCGGCCGCACTTAGGCGATCGCGTTCGCATTCCTCGTCTTGGTCAAACAGCTGAAGTATTAAGCGAACCCGATGACGGTGGAGAGCTAACTGTCCGGTTTGGTTTGATGAAAATGACTGTGGGGCTAGAAGACATTGAATCACTGGACGGGAAGAAGGCGGAATCGTTAGCGAAAAAGAAGGAAACGGGGACAAGGGGACAAGGAGACAAGGAGACAAGAAAACAAGAGGTTGCTACTCAACCACCACCAGCAATTCGGACATCCCAAAACACAATTGATGTGCGCGGTAGTCGGGTAGCGGATGCGGAAAGGGTATTGGATAAAGCGATCGCTGAAGCTTCTGGGTCGCTGTGGATTATTCACGGTCATGGCACTGGACGACTGCGGCAAGGAATTCACAATTTTTTACAACAGCATCCAAGAGTGAATTCTTATCAGCCAGCCGCACCAGAGGACGGTGGATCTGGTGTCACAGTCGTTTATCTTCAGTAGCATCCAGGTGTAGGATGTTAGATATTTACTGAGCAAAAGTTCTTAAATTAAATTCTGCAGCAGCTTCATCACCGATAGCTGCCGGAACTAGCTATAGCACGATCTAGTCTGGTTTCAAAATGGGTAACAGCTCAGTTTATCTTCGTTTTACCCTATATGCTTAAGGTTATGCAATCTAGTACCCAGTCTATCAGCTTGAGCGCCAAGTGGGATGAACTTACTCGTAAAGAGCCTGCGCCAACACAATTAAATAACATCAAAGCCCAACTCGATTTAGTCTTGTTGGCGCTTGAAGCTTTGTTAGGTATTGGTTCGGAGGCGATGCTTTCTGCCGCATCGTCTTTGAATTTGGAGTCAAAAGTATCTGATCGCGTGGCGCTATGGCGGCTGCGAATGACAAACCCGATGCGTAAAAGCGAGGGAGGGCGAAAAAGGCTGGATGTCGAAGAAGCACGATCGCTAGTTTTAATTATCTGTTACCTTGCCAAACAGCACCAGGAACAAATTCGTCAAGCCGTAGCGCTACTGGAGGAGGCGATCGCAAAAAATGACGCACCTCATAAAGTAGCTTTACTGGGAGATTATATTGATGCCTTCGGCAATTTCTACCAAGAACGGATGGAAGATGAAAACCACATCGCCAGTAACTTGCTAAGTCAATTAGCTTTGAAACTGTTAATAGACCTGTTATTTTACAGCAGCCCTACTGGTCATCGTCGCCTTTGGTTAGCACTTTTAGACCGTTCGCAACCAGAGAACGAGTTTATTAGCTAAAAGCAAAATACTTAAAACTATTACCACTTCCTAATCTTAATTATGTCTTTGTCAAATTCAGTTATAAAAACTTACACTCAACCCTCTTGCAGGTTAGAAATTTTTGATCGCGGTTTACCTGAGTCTGGATGGGAAGGAAATACAATCAATTCTCAGTTGCAGTTCGATCTACAACTGTTCGACTCGCAGCCCATGTCGGCAAAACAAATTGGCATTCGGGGCGATCGTCACCAACTATCAGAACTCCACGAAGCAGTCAGCACCTACGTTCAGAATTTACTTAGTTCATCGCCCGATCGCTTCAACCCCCTGCTTTCATCACAGCCAAACCTCAGCTCAAAATCCATATCCTCAACTCCCACAGCAAATTATGTATCTTTTGACACATCAGGGGATACAAATACCAATCCTGAAATTCCTACACCAGCAAGAGAAATATACTTGCAACCGGGTAGTGAGTTATCCCACAATCTGTTTTTAGGGCCTTTAGCCACTCAAGCGACAGGGCAAGTTATTGAGTTAACCATGCTTCAACTGTTCGATTTAGCAGCAGTTATAGATGAGTATGATGCCGATGTATTAATTACACCAGCAATAATGCGTCCTCGCAAAGCTGCTTCTACCCCATCTACAACTTGGGCTAGCATTGCGGCAATGTTACTGCTGGGTGTGGGTTTAACAGCAGCTGTGGTGCAACTTCTTAACAGTTCTGACGAACAGCCACAAACAGCACAAAAACCAGCCATTCCTAGATCGAACAACAATCAACAGCAAATTGCCCTCAATTCCTCACCGTCGCCCCAGCTATCATCCCCCGCTCCCAATCCATATAATCTATCTTCGCCAAACTCAACTACGGGAAAACTGTCATCCCCAGATTCCTTACCTTCTGTACCACCTGTAGGCACTTCTAACCCTTTAGTCACTGCTAGTCCGATCCTTGGAATGCCCTCGCCTACAGCACCGCTTTCGAGTACTCAATTGCCTACACTCCAATCAAATTCAGGTGTTCCCAGCCCTCCACCAGTACCAACAACCAAAATCACTCCAATTAGTCCTCTGCCAAGCATTGCACAAGCACCATCAATTCCCAAACCATCACCAGGGCAGGAGAAGTCTATTTCTGTTGCTAAAAGTGATGTGACAACAATAGCTGGAATTAATTCTGCTGCTAATATACCCCGTCCCCCAGTACAAGCTAGTCCTTCTGACATAGTGTCATCTCAGAATCGTAGTGCTACTGAAATCCCGGACTCAAATCCTCAGCCAACAGCAAGACAAAAGATTAAAGCTGCTTTGTCAGGACAATCGAATGAAACTCCCTCTGAGTTAACGCCAGGAGTGCCTAGTACTTCCAGCAAACTCAACGAATCGAAAATAGCATTAGTCAATACACCTCAGTTAACTGAAGTCAAAGATTATTTTGTCAAAAACTGGGAGCCACCTTCAGGCTTGAATCAAACCCTAGAATACAGCATTGTTTTAGATGTTGATGGTTCTATTCAAAGAATTGAACCTCTAGGCAAAGCAGCACGAACTTATGTTGATCGCTCTAGTCTGCCCTTAATCGGCGAACCTTTTGTTTCAGCAAATCCACAAGGCTCAACTCCCAGAATTAGAGTGGTGCTTAGCCCTGATGGCAAAGTTCAAACATTTGTAGAGCCAGATTAGAGTCCAGTTAAAAAACTGTGATATTTATCACACCTTTATGCAGGGCCGCCCATACAATCTAATTAAATGCCTTGGTATTAAATTAGACATTATCTGGATAAGAGTTCTATGCAACCACTTAGTCCTCAAAAAGATAGCACTGCTTGGATTATTCAAACGTGGGCTTCTTTTACCCTTTCGGTTAGTATGACAACACTAGGTATTGTTAATCTTCCCGTAGATAATTGGGTAAAGGGTTTTATGGGTATGGGCTTAGCCTTCTCTATTGGCTCCAGTTTCACTTTGTCAAAAACTGTCAGAGATCGGCATGAGGCAAGCAAAATCACTGCTAGGATTGACGATGCTCAAGTCGAGAAGTTGCTATCACAGCACCATCCGTTGAAATAGGATGGGGGACAAGGAGAAAACGACTCAAAATTCTCCTTGTCTCCTTGTTTTTGTTTCTATTCATCTTCTACAAACAAAGGACTGTAGTGTAGTACAGCCCCCCTGTTTGAATCTCACAGTTACCTTTATTAATATCTAGCTTTCTTGCGGGATTTCATTTGTTGCTTTCTGCGTCGTCGATGAGTGGCAACTACAGCCTCTTCTACAGGATACCCAGGAAGGGGAATCACTTGATACTGTCGCTCGTGTTCCAGCTTTTTCAGTTCAGTGTAATCAACCCAGTGAATACAATCAACTGGACAAGTGTCAATTGCTTCTTGAATCAGTTCTTCTGAGTCACCATCTTGGCGGACGACACGGGAACGACCGTAATCTGGTTCAATGTAGAAAGTGTTACGCGCAACGTGGGCGCAGTATTTGCAGCCTATACAAATGATTTCATCTACATACACACCTTTCTGCCGTAGGACACCGCCTAGTTCCGGCTCGAACCCAGAACGATTAGCAGTATCGCGTAGGTTTCCGCCCAATTCCGGCTCTAAGTGCGTTCTCGAATCTTCCCTAGCAGAAACTGCCTCACCCTCCCCGGCTGTGGATTTTTCAGTTCTCGGCTCTGGCGGCGGCACAAAGAAAGCATCCATCAGGCACTCCAACGCTGTACTAATACCCGAATCGATCCATCTTCATTTTGTTTTTGCTCAGCAATGTGGAATCCTTGACGAGCAGTTTCATTCACAACTGTGTGGTAAGCATAGCGTTGAGTTACCCGCCTCAAAAATCCTTCTACAGACCAGGATTGCTGCCAGTATTGCATATCTGCAACTAATTCGTATTCTTTGCCATTCCAGCTAAAGCCTACGTCATAACCGTTGTCCTGTTCAATGGTAATCTCAGCATTACGAGTTTGACCTCGATAGCCTCGTACAGTTTTAGAACCAGATTTCCAATCGATACCTAAATCAGTCAGGGCAGCTTGTAAAGAGTTAAGATTACGAATCTGAGTTTTAATTTGGCTAAAGTGTGACATGGTAGTTGTGAATCAATGAAAGCTTTACTAAAAAACTTAAATAACAAATTTACCACTCGCTAAATGTGGCTTGTGTTGTCGCCATATCAGTTTGAGTCAGCGCGTTATTAAAAAATTCTGAAGTTGGTTGATGAGTTACGACTTGCCCTAGCTCTGCTTCGAGCGCTGCCGTAACGTCAGCACAGCTTGCCCCAACTATCCCGGTGACTTTTTCCTCTACGCGACCATCTGGATAAATCACGAATTCTAATGTTTCCATGCTCCCAGCCAGTAAATCGGTTTTAGAAGTGTACGGACATTTAGACTGTTACAGATGGCTCAGCCTAGGTAAGCACTCTTACTTACCCCAATATGCCCAATTGCTAAATAATGTTTCATCTATCAAATTATATAAACTTAAAATTTAACAAAATTTATCAATTGGGCGAACAAGCACGTTGATTATTTGTCAGTTTCGCTTAACTTTCAGCAGCAGTCAAGCAAAAAGCGATCGCTAACCTTAACAGAAAAAAAATATTGCAGTCTCAAGGCTTTTGGATTTATAGGTAAAAAGACTCAAAGAAAAGCTAAGGATAATAAAAGTCCATCAAGCACGTAAATTAACAATTAGGAGTGAGGGGCGCTATGAGTGAAGAGCGATCTTTACAAGGAATTGTCTATTTCCTCACAACTATGGCGGGTAAACCCGTCCCAACAAGAGCAGGGGAAAATTACGAATTATGAACAGTGCAGAAATTGAAGGTTCCTCACCGATTTGGCATCCCTTCACCCAGATGAAAACTGCTCCTCCACCGCTAAAAGTGCGAAAAGGACAAGGAATTTGGCTGGAATTGGAGGATGGGCGGCAAATACTTGACTGTATCTCTAGCTGGTGGGTGACTATTCACGGGCATAGCCATCCTGTATTGAGCAACGCTCTTTTTGAACAAGCCCAGCAATTAGAACACCTCATCTTCGCTGGTTTCACTCATGAGCCAGCCGAACGACTAGCACAAAAGCTGCTGAATTGCTTGCCCAAATCTTTAACACGGGTATTTTTTTCTGATAACGGTTCTACTGCTGTTGAAGTTGCCCTAAAGATGGCATATCAGTATTGGTACAACCAAGGAGAAAAACGGACTAAATTTATTAGCTTTGAAGGTGGATATCATGGTGACACTTTAGGAGCGATGTCTGTGGGTGGGAGTTCTCCCTGGTGGCAAACTTTTAAGAGCTTGATGTTCTCCACCGATCTAGTGCCTTTTCCGGCGACATTTGATGAAGATTCAGATGTTGAAAACCGTGAGGCGCAAACTCTGGAAAAGCTAACTTACCTGCTGCAAGAAAATGGCGATCGCTACGCTGGAATTTTCATCGAACCACTGGTGCAGGGAGCAGCTGGAATGCGAATGTGTCGCCCTCAATTTCTCCTAGCGCTCGAACGTCTGGCACGTTCTTTTGGCGTACTGTTAATCTACGACGAAGTGATGGCAGGTTTTGGACGCACGGGAGAATTGTTTGCTTGCCTCAAGTCTAATACTTCACCCGATCTGCTTTGTCTTGCCAAGGGTTTATCAGGCGGCTGCTTGCCCTTAGCTGTGACGCTAGCAACAGAAAAAATATACCAGGCATTTTACAGTGACGATATTGATCGCACTTTTTTCCACAGTCATTCTTATACAGGAAATCCCCTTGCCTGCGCTACTGGTATCGCTTCGCTGGAGCTATTAGAGGAAAATCCCCAGGCTTATCAAGAAATGGAACATCAGCACCGCCGCTACATAGAGCAATGGCTGGCTGGGCATCCAAAATTGGAACATATTCGCATCTGCGGTACGATCGCCGCAATGGAAGTGAAAACCGAGAGCGAAAGCTTTTTAAACGCAACTGGTTCAGTGTTGCGATCGCGCTTTTTGGCAGAGGGTTTTCTCCTGCGCCCTTTAGGTAATACTATCTATCTCATGCCCCCCTACTGCATTACTAATAGCGAACTAGAATCCATTTATCAAGTGATTCGTCGTATACTTGACGATCTCTAAGTCAAAGGATGAAGGCTGAAGGCTGAAGGTTGAAGGTAATTAGTTATCAGTTGTCACTGTTAGTGGTTAACCGCTTCATATTTCACACTTCATACTATGTACAGCCGTAGCACTGCTACATCCTATGTACAGACGTAGCACTGCTACGTCTCTACTGCGCACTCCGAACCGCAACGCTTACACACTTCGCGCTGCGCGATCGCATTGACGCGATATATCGCGTCTCTACATACTTCACACTTCACACTTTCCTCGCCCCAAACTAAACGCCCATGCCAAAACTTGTAATTGATTTGCCCAACTGGAACAAAATAGCTCTTCGTTCCCTAAGTGGGGAACTGCTTACTCGTGAGGAAGCACGAGCAGTACTGCAAGCCCCGGATGAAGTATTGCTGGAACAGCTAGCTGCTGCTTATAGTATCCGTCGGCACTATTGGGGAAATCGAGTCAGACTGCATTATTTATTAAATGCTCAAAGTGGGCTTTGCCCGGAAGACTGTAATTATTGCTCTCAGTCTAAAATCTCCACAGCAGAGATTGAGAAGTATCCGTTACTGGCAAAGGAAAAGATTTTGAATGCCGCCCAAAGGGCTGCAAGTCTAAAAGCTGGAACCTTCTGCATGGTGCTTTCTGGGCGTTCTCCCCAAGAGCCAACTTTTGCCAAAGTGTTAGAAGCAGTGCGGGAAGTAAAGGCAAATTACAATCTGAAAATCTGTGCTTGTTTGGGATTGTTGAGCGAGGAGCAAACCTGCCGTTTGGCAGAAGCAGGAGTGGATCGAGTGAATCATAACTTGAATACTGCCCAAGAGTATCACGCCGAAATTTGTTCTACGCACACATTTAGCGATCGCCTCACTACGGTAAAAAACGTTAAAGCAGCAGGAATTACTACCTGCTCTGGCGGGATTATTGGTATGGGAGAATCAGACGATGATATCATCGACCTAGCGCTTTCGTTGCGCCAACTGGAAGTAACCAGTGTGCCAGTAAATTTTTTGATTCCCATTCCGGGTACACCCTTTGAAGGTTTACGCGAACTGAACCCGCGCCGTTGTTTAAGGGTTTTGTGCCTGTTCCGTTTCCTTCTACCATCTCAAGAAATTCGCATTGCAGGGGGTAGAGAAGTGCATTTGCGATCGCTCCAACCGCTTGGGCTTTATCCAGCCAACTCTATCTTCATCGGTGACTACTTAACTACACCAGGGCAAGCCGCACACAGCGACTGGGAAACGATTCGTGATGCGGGATTCGTTCTAGAGGCAGCAGATGGCAGCGAATTATGAATGTTAAATTATGAATGCTGAATGATAAATTCTTGTGAGTGAGTAGTAAGTATTTAAAATTTAGTAATTACCTTCTTTCTTTCAGCGTTTATCATTGCTGCATTCAGCATTAATTTCTGTTGTTTCATCTTCCACTAAATTTGTGATTTGAGAAATGAAAGGTAGGCTAGCTCCTTGTAAGCCGCGTTTGATTCTTTCTGGTGTTTCTGGAAAGACAATAAATAGAGGATAAATACTATTATTAGCTCCCTCGCTGAAAATGTGTTGATAGCGGTGGGGCATGATCCATTCATAGTCTTTGTCGAGTAGAATTTGAGTTTGTCGCCAACGTCCTAATAGTTCCGAAAAATCCTCTTCTGGACGATGAATGAACAGTAAAATTTCGACTCCAGTTTTGATTTTCCAATCTGGATCGCACATAATAATTGCAACATCGCAAGCTAGACGAGCAGTTTCCGTTACCTTAGCGATGCTGTAATCTTTGCTTCCAGATGTAGCGTGACGCAGCCGCACGATGGGCAAAGGAATAGAGATAACGCTTTCATCTGGGCGGCGCAGACTAGGTAACATTTCCAGGTAGGGGCGGTATTGCTTGAGTAAGGCGATCGCTGCTGTATGATTACTATACTCTGCAAGCCACTCTTCATAATCGGATTTATTTACATTCATGCTGCAACTTATTTAGTATTTTAACAAAACTTAATTATATTTATTTATTGAAAATTGCCTTTTTTCTTTCATACCCACGCAGTTCTTATAAACCAGTAAAAACAAACTTTCAAATTATACTTTTCTTGATTCGAGATTTTTTTAGTAGGGTGGGCATTGCCCACCCTACCTATTTAACATCGTTTTTTATTAAAAAGCTGTTAGCTAGAATCATATAAAGCTAACAGCTAATTGTAAAACTATTAACACTTTGACTAGCCGAGCTTTTCAAAAATCTTGAACATAGGCAGATACATTGAGAGCAAAATCACACCAACCATACCGCCCAACACTACAATCATTATTGGTTCGATAATACTGGTAAGAGCTTTAACAGACTGTTCGACTTCATCTTCATAGAAATCAGCCACTTTCGCTAACATTTGATCTAATTCACCAGTCTCCTCGCCAATACTAATCATTTGAATTGCCATAATTGGAAAAACTTGCTCTTTTTGTAAAGCAAGACTGATCATTCCACCTTGTTGAATTTCTTTACGCGATTCATCTACAGCATTAGCAATCACCTGATTTCCAGCCGTATCGCGCACAATTTCCAAAGCAGTTAGAATTGGCACACCCGAACGAGTCAAAGCGCCAAAAGTACGGCTGAAGCGAGCCACTGCTGATTTTTGGATTAAGTCGCCGAATAAAGGGACTTTTAAAGAAATGCGATCAATTGTTTCTCTACCCATCCGGGTTTTATAGTAATTCCGAAAGGCAAAGCTAGCGCCAAAGGAAACAATTGGTATTGACCACCAAAAGCCCCTAATAAAAGCACTGATATCTAGCATAAACTGGGTCAAAGCAGGTAATTCTACATTTAACTGTTTAAAAATATCGGCAAAAATTGGAATGAGAAAGACAGTCATGCCAATAAAGATGGCAACAGCAAAAATACCAACAGCTACAGGATAAGTTAGTGCCGATTTAATTTGATTTTGTAATCGAGCAACATCTTCTAATAGCTTAGATAAGCGATTCATTACTTCGTCTAAAACACCGCCGACTTCTCCAGCTTGAACCATACTGACATACAAATTATCAAAGCAGTCAGGATGCTTACGCATCGCCTCTGACAAATTCATCCCTTGTTGGACATCTTCACTAATGTGAGTCAGAGCCTTTTTTAATTTTGGATTAGTACATTGCTCAGCCATTACACCTAGACTTCTGACAATTGCTACCCCAGCATTAATTAGGGCAGCAAACTGGCGGGAAAAGACAGCTTTATCTTTTACCGATACTTTTGCCATAGCCATTTGTAATGGCTCTAAATTAATGTCGCCACTAAACTTAAACTCTTGAGCTTGTTTAAGATCTTGGATAAAAAGACCACGCGATCGCAAAGCTGAACGCGCTTCGGTCACTGTTTGGGCAACGATTTTTTCTTTTTTAGCATTTCCTTTCGCGTCTCGAACACGAGCAACAAATGTTGGCATATTTCACATCTTTAATAAATAGGAAATTAGAAATTATCAATTATGAATGCTGAAAAATTAATAATTCATCATTCAGCATTCATAATTTATTCATCAGCTTCAACGCACCGCCATACCTGGTCTAACACCGGGTTTTGCACCTGCTGCTGCTGGCACACCACCAATTAGACGCTGCAATTCGTCTTGCTTAGAAGTCTTAGAAACTGCTGCTTCAAACGAGATAGTTCCTGCTTTGTATAAATCAGCTAAAACTTTCTCCAAAGTTTGCATACTCAAATTCCCGCCAGTTTGAATAGCAGAGTAGATTTGAGCTGTTTTACCTTCTCGAATTAAGTTAGAAATAGCAGGAGTAACAATCATGATTTCCTGAGCCATAACTCGACCGTATTCACCTGGTTTGGGATTTTTCTTTGGTACGAGAGTTTGACTGAATACTGCTACAAGCGAGTTAGACAACTGAACGCGAATTTGTTGCTGTTGCTCGTGGGGAAACACATCTACCATTCGGTCAACAGTTTGAGCAGCTGAACTAGTGTGCAGTGTACCAAATACCAAGTGACCAGTTTCTGCCGCTGAAATTGCTAGCTGAATAGTTTCCAAATCGCGCATCTCACCCACGAGAATTACATCTGGATCTTCCCGCAGAGCAGCTCTTAGAGCATTAGCGAAGCTTTTAGTATCTTCCCCAACTTGTCGCTGATGGATCAAGCTTTTAATTGGCTCATAAACGAATTCAATCGGGTCTTCAACTGTGATGATATGCTCTGCCCGCGTCATGTTGATGTTATTAATCATCGAAGCCAAAGTCGTTGACTTACCAGAACCTGTTGGCCCGGTGACTAATACCAGTCCTTTTGGCTTTTCGGATATTTCCCGGATAATATTGGGTAAATTCAGCAGATCCATACTGGGAATTTTAGAAGCTAGGGCGCGTAAGCAAGCTGCATATGTTCCGCGATCTTTGTAGACGTTGACGCGGAAGCGAGCCAGTCCTTTAATTCCATACGAGCAATCGAGTTCCCAATTTTGCTCAAGGGTTTTACGCTGGGTATTGTTGAGCATACTAAAAATCAGTCGCTGGCATTGCTCGGCGCTCAACGGTTCGTATTCTGTCGGAGTTAATTTTCCACTGATGCGGATGTATGGTGGTAGCCCAGCTGAGATGTGTAAGTCTGAACCACCAGTAGCAATTACTTGCTCCATCAAGTCTTCAATCATCAATTCCATGTCTTAATCTCCTTTTAAGTAGTAGTCAGTAGTCAGTAGTCAGTAGTCAGTAGTCAGTAGCGAACACTTATCACTCGCCACTCACCACTCGCCATTCGCCACTACTCACTAAATCGTGGTGTCATACAATAGGGACAATCTAACCACTCTGGTTTAAGTTCGGCACGACAATTTTTACACTCCAAAGAACTCTTACGCTTTGCTTTTATTTCTGCCTCTAAACCAGAATCAGTGAAAGTTACACGCTCCACTTCTTCTAAAGTTGTGTTACCTTGCATAACTAGTTCGAGGCTATAAGCTAGCAAAGTCTTCATTCCCTCTTCCACCGCCACTTCTTTAATCCGCTCACCGGGCGCACCTTCGGTAATCAAAGTTTGTAGCCGCTCAGTCACGCGCATCACTTCATACACACCACAACGACCTTTATAACCAACACCGCCACATTTTTGACAAAGTTGATTTTTGGCTTTGGCTGACTGAATTTGTTCGGGTTGCAGGCTATTAGCTTTATAGAGGGTAAGATCGATGTCTTTGGAACTAGCTATACCAAATCGAGCTAATTCAGCAGCGCTGGGAGTATAGGGAATACGACAATCCGAGCAGACACGCCGCATGAGACGCTGAGCCACGACACCAAGCAAAGCACCAGACACCATGAATGGTTCCACGCCCATTTCATCTAAACGAGCGATCGCACCCGCAGCATCATTAGTATGCAGTGTCGTTAATACTAAGTGTCCTGTCAACGCTGCCTCAATTGCTGTTTTAGCTGTTTCTTTATCCCGCGTCTCACCCACCAGTATTACATCCGGGTCT
The DNA here is from genome assembly GCA_036704105.1 of Leptolyngbyaceae cyanobacterium. GTDB lineage: Bacteria > Cyanobacteriota > Cyanobacteriia > Cyanobacteriales > Chroococcidiopsidaceae > Chroococcidiopsis. Next base: position 13,272 of record DATNQH010000063.1, read on the forward strand.
TGTCGTAAGAAAGCACGTAGGATCGAAGAAAAATCCATCCCCTTTTCCCGAATTACCTGGACTTGAGTAATTCCTGGTAATGAATACTCAATCGGGTCTTCGGCTGTACTAATATTCACCCCCGGTTCATTTCGTTCTGCCAAAATTGAATAAAGAGTCGTTGATTTACCAGAACCTGTCGGGCCTGTTACCAATAGCAACCCAAACGGACGGCTTGCCATATCTCTGACAATTTGTAAACTTTCAGGATCGCTGATTAACTTATCCAAGCCGAGTTGAGTACTGGAGTTATCCAAAATCCGCAGTACGACTTTCTCACCATAGCGGCTAGGTAAGGTATTGACGCGGAAGTCTACCTTACGTCCTTCAAATACTCGTCGAATTCTCCCATCTTGAGGCGCGCGCCGTTCGGCAATGTCTAAATCGGAAATAATTTTAAATCGGGCAGTGACAGCAGGAATGATTTGCTTCGGTAGCGGGTCGAATGCTTGCCTAAGTACACCATCCTTGCGAAAGCGAACTCGTAAATGCTCTTCTTGGGGTTCAATATGAATATCTGAAACTTTTTCTTGTAAAGCTTTGACCAAAATTTTATTTACCAATGCAATCACAGGGGCTGTATCAGCATCTTGGAGAGCTGCACCTAAATCTGCATCGAGTTCAACCTTTGCATCTTGTAAGTCGAGTCCATCTAGATCTAAGCTGACATCAACTGCATTTTTGTTTTCTTGCTGCTTTTGCCGTTCTACTTGAGCATCCAGATATTTTGAAATCTGTTGCTGAAAGTCTTCCGGCGTAATCACTATCCGTTGCAATCCCAAGTTACGGGGACGGAGAATCCGGTTTAAATTATCCTGGGCATCCAGATGATCGGGATCTACCATTGCCACCACTACAACAGGTGGCTCACTATTAGTTTGTGAAATAGGCAGCAGGCGGTAAAGACGACAAATATCAATCGGAATCAGGGTTTCAATCAACTGCCCGATCTCAGTATTGGCTATTTCTTCAATCTCAGGGTCGAGAAATTCAACCCCGTAGAGAATTTTTAGTTCAAATAACTGTTGTTTCTTATACTGCCTGAGTATATCTGGTGGCAGCTGTTTTCCCGTCAGGGATTCAAGAATTTCCGGCAATGCTTTCCCAGAGGAGCGGTTTTCACTCAAAGCCTGCTTCATTTGCTCTCTGGTAACATACCCAGTCTCGATTAATTTATTCCCAAAATGCGAAAACTCATTTTTGACGATGAGAGCGCGCCGCTGGTTTTGTGTTGAGGAGTATGTCATAAATACTGCTAAAACGTTTTATATAAGTATTCCCAAATTGAGTATTCCCCAAATCAAGTGTTCTTATTGCTATGAGGTGGAATAAAAAAACAAGCCTAGGAGCTTACTTCACCAAAAAATGCTTATGCCTTTGGCGGGTGTTATAAAAACTCGCTCTTTCTTTGAATCGAAGGGATAGATTTATTCTTCACGAAATTCTCTGCACGGGGTAGTTCTACACCTAAAAGATCGTTAAATTTAGGGAGCGTTGTTTTTTCAACTCTATCGCCTCAGCTGGCTAGATAATATAGGTAGAAGAGAGATGGGGGAATTGAGGGATCTCGCCACTCGCCACTCACCCTTGCCACTCACCACTCAAGCGCCAATTGTTGCATCCTAGAAAAGGTAACTTGAGTAGGGGTTTGCCTGAAAGCACAGTTTCTAGCATCTAGGATTGGAGCATAATGATTGACGAGGAAAAACAAACAGACAACACAGCTTCCCAGCAGAGTAATCAAACTAACGAAGCAAACCAGACAATGACAAGTGAGGCAACAGCACAAACGATGAACGTGAATCAAGATTGGACAGAGCTAAACACTCAACAGGGAGATGCCACGAATTCATCCGCTACGGCAGCGGAAAATGTCGTCGTAGAGGCTACTGCCAAATCAGAGGCCGACTCCCAAGCAGTGTTGTCGGAGTTGACTGGGCAAGTAGAATCGCTCAAAGCTCAGTTGGAGGAGCGTTCTACGCAGTATATGCGGATTGCGGCGGATTTCGATAATTTCCGCAAGCGCAATCAAAAAGAAAAAGAAGATTTAGAGCAGCAGTTGAAGCGGAACACTATTCTGGAATTACTACCAGTGGTGGATAATTTTGAGCGGGCGCGATCGCAGCTCAAACCGCAAACTGATGCGGAAATGAGTATGCACAAAAGTTACCAAAGCGTTTACAAGCAACTGGTTGACTGTCTCAAGCGCTTGGGTGTCTCAGCTATGCGTCCCGAAGGCAAGGAATTCGATCCGAATTTGCACGAAGCTGTAATGCGAGAACCAACTCATGAGTATCCAGAAGGAACCGTCATAGAAGAGTTAGTCAGGGGATATTTCTTAGGCGATCGCGTTTTGCGCCATGCTTTGGTTAAAGTCGCCTCAACCCCAGAAACAGCCTCACCAGAAAGCGCAACCACTTCTAGCCCCACAGAGGCGACGGATAGTTAAAAAAAAATTGCCTAACTGTTCATAACAGCGGTAGATGCGGGAAAAATCTAAATGTAGATTACAACCATAGGCGAATGTTAACCTGGGAACGCAAAACTTGTAACAAGCAAAACTACCGCTGAATATGGGAAAAGTTATTGGGATTGACTTAGGCACGACTAATAGTTGTGTAGCCATATTGGAGGGCGGTCAACCGATCGTAATCCCCAATTCAGAAGGTGGGCGAACAACTCCCAGTGTGGTGGGATTTGGTAAGGGTAGCGATCGCACCATTGGTCAACTGGCGAAGCGTCAAGCCGTCACCAATGCTGAAAACACTGTTTTTAGTATTAAGCGATTTATCGGGCGGCGCTGGGATGAAACTCTCGCAGAACGTCAACGAGTACCTTACAAAAGTGTTAGAGGGCGAGACGATACTATTGATGTCCAAATCCGCGATCGCACTTACACACCACAAGAAATTTCCGCCACAATCCTGCAAAAACTAAAACAGGATGCCGAAAACTTTCTGGGAGAAAGCGTCGAACAGGCAGTAATCACGGTGCCAGCCTACTTCACAGATGCCCAAAGACAGGCAACTAAGGATGCTGGCACCATCGCCGGACTAGAAGTATTGCGGATCGTCAACGAACCAACGGCGGCGGCGCTGGCCTACGGTTTGGATAAGCTGGATCGAGAGCAAAAAATTTTGGTGTTCGATCTAGGCGGCGGTACTTTTGATGTCTCGATTCTCCAACTGGGAGATGGCGTGTTTGAAGTCAAAGCTACATCTGGTAACAACCAACTAGGGGGCGATGACTTTGACAACTGTATTGTTCGCTGGATGAGTTCATGCTTCCAAGCACAACAGAAAATTGACCTTTCCTCAGACAAAATGGCTCTACAAAGGCTGCGAGAAGCAGCGGAAAAAGCCAAAATAGAACTATCCACGCTCGGCTCCACTTCAATCAATTTACCGTTTATCACTGCTGATGCCACCGGGCCAAAGCATTTGGAAATGGAACTTAGCCGTGCTAAGTTTGAGGAGCTAGTCAACCATTTGGTACAAAGTACGATCGAGCCAACGGCTCAGGCATTGAAAGACTGCGGCATGAAGCCCCCAGATATTGATAAAATTATTTTGGTCGGAGGTTCTACCAGAATACCTGCTGTCCAAAATGCCGTACAAAACTTTTTTGGTGGCAGAAGCGCCGACCGCTCTGTTAATCCTGATGAAGCAGTAGCCCTAGGAGCTGCTATCCAGGGCGGAGTGTTAGGTGGAGAGGTGGAAGATATCTTGCTGTTAGATGTCACCCCACTGTCATTGGGAATTGAGACATTAGGAGAAGTATTTACTAAAATCATCGAACGCAATACAACAATTCCTACTAGCAAATCTCAAACATTTTCAACTGCAACTGATGGACAAACTTCGGTGGAAATCAAAGTTCTCCAAGGCGAACGAGCAATGTCTAGGGATAACAAAACTCTTGGCAGTTTCGTGCTAACTGGAATTCCCCCAGCTCCTAGAGGTATGCCGCAAATAGAAGTAGTGTTTGAAATTGATGTCAACGGTATTCTTAAAGTCTCGGCACAAGACAAAGGCACTCTTCGGGAGCAAAGTATTCGGATCGCCAATACAGGTGGATTGAGTGCCAGCGAAGTGGAACGGATGCGCAAAGAAGCAGAAATGTATGCCGAACACGACAAGCGACGCTTAGAACTAATTGAACTGAAAAATCAAGCAGAAAATCTCTTCCAGACTTATGGTGCTACTCTCAGAGATAATAGAAGTTTGATTAGTGATGAATTCAAACTGATAGCAGATGAAAAAGTAGTAGTAATGAAAACAGCATTTGCCGATCCGACTATTAGTGTAGAAACAGTCAATGAGATGGTAAATGATTTTCAGCAGACTCTGTTTGCAGTAGGAGCAAGTGTTTATGAACAAGCTAGTCGCAACTCACAAGCTGACGATGCCCAAAAACCAACTTCCCCATCAGACATAATGGTTAATTATGACCAAGATAGTACTGTAACAGTTGACTACGAAGCGATCGAATAATCGCTATTTACTTCTATCACCTTGTTGAAAGCACGGTGATTTGTCTACATTGATTATGGAACTTTATACAAAGCTCGATCGCGCGATCGTCGCCGTCGGCTAAAAACTTCCCGTAACCACTAACCTAAAACAGCAGCGCTTTATGGCCCGTGACTACTACGAAATTCTGGGTGTCGCTCGAAACACAGATAAAGAAGAACTCAAGCGTGCCTACCGCCGCTTAGCCCGGAAATATCACCCTGATGTGAATAAAGAACCCGGAGCCGAGGAGCGCTTTAAAGAAATCAATCGGGCTTATGAAGTGCTTTCGGAACCAGAAATGCGATCGCGCTATGACCGCTTTGGTGAAGCTGGTGTAGCAACAGGTGCTGGGGCAGCTGGCTTCCAAGATTTGAGCGATCTGGGCGGCTTTGCCGATATCTTTGAAAGCTTTTTTAGCGGCTTTGGTGGTGCGGGGACTCAAACACAACGACGACGTAGCGGGCCTGTCCGGGGTGATGACTTACGGCTAGATCTGAAATTAGATTTTAGAGAAGCTGTATTTGGTGGCGAGAAAGAAATTCGGATTTCGCATTTAGAAACCTGTGAAGTATGTACAGGCTCTGGAGCTAAACCAGGAACTCGACCGCGTACCTGCTCTACTTGTAGTGGTTCAGGTCAAGTCCGGCGCGTCACCCGTACACCCTTTGGCAGCTTCACACAAGTATCTTCTTGTCCCACTTGTAATGGTACGGGACAAATGATCGAAGAAAAGTGTGAGACTTGCGAAGGCAAGGGAGCTAGGCAAGTCACGAAGAAGCTGAAGATTACTATTCCGGCTGGAGTAGATAATGGTACACGCTTGCGGATTTCAGGTGAAGGAGATGCAGGCGATCGCAATGGCCCGGCGGGAGATTTATATGTATACATTTTCGCAAATGAAGATCCAGAATTTCGCCGCGAAGGTATTAATGTCCTATCAGAAATCAAAATTAGCTACCTGCAAGCGATTTTAGGCAGTCGCCTAGATGTCAACACTGTAGATGGAACAGTAGAAATTACTATCCCACCCGGCACTCAGGCTAATACGGTAATGACTTTGGAAAATCACGGTGTACCGCGACTCGGAAATCCAGTCAGCCGAGGCGATCATCTCCTGACTGTGTTAATTGATATTCCTACTAAGATTAACTCTGAGGAGAGGGAAATACTGGAGAAACTGGCTAAAATTAGAGGCGATCGCACTGGTAAAGGTGGTAAAGAAGGATTGTTCGGCAAAATATTCCACTCATGAGTAATTCAGCCAGAGTAATTCCCGATGCTCAATTGGATCTGCGCGGCACTCCTTGTCCGCTTAATTTCGTCCGGACTAAACTTTGTTTGGAACAAATGAAACCAGGTTCTTTGTTAGAAGTGTGGCTAGATCCAGGCGAACCAATTGAGCAGGTTCCTGATAGTCTGACTATGGCAGGTTATCAAGTCGAGCAAATTAATGATCGAGATGAATTTTTCGCTCTGCAAGTGCGACATCCCATAAGTAGAAATGAGGAGTGAGCAAAATGATGAATGATGAATTATAAATTATGAATTTAGCATTTAGCATTCAGCGTTCAGCATTGATAATTTACTATTCACAGTTTGTTATTTTTGCATGAGTAACGGCTCTGACTCTGAACAACAAGTGGGGGACTCTTCACCTCTACTGGGTACAGTAGTGGCAGTACAGGCCAATTATTATCAAGTCAAGTTAGACACTCAAGAGTCAGAAGGCACAAGCCAAGAGTCAGGAGAAAGAATATTTAATTCTTCATCTCCCCTCGCCTCCTCATCTCCCTCAGCTCTCTTATGCACTCGTCGCGCGCGGTTGAAAAAACTTGGACAACAGGTAATGGTGGGCGATCGCGTCGCAGTGGTAGAACCAGACTGGGCAGGTGGTAGAGGAGCGATCGCAGATGTTTTGCCTCGCCGAACTCAGCTAGATCGACCCCCCATTGCTAATGCAGAGCAAATTCTCCTGGTTTTTGCTTTGGCAGAACCAAATCTCGATCCCTATCAATTGAGTCGATTTCTGCTCAAAGCTGAATATACAGAATTGGATATCTGCTTATGCTTGAATAAAAGCGATCTATTGACAAAAGAACAATTAAATGAATGGAGAGAACGCTTACATGACTGGGGCTACCAACCGATATTTATCAGCGTCTACAAGGGCATAGGCATTGATGAAGTTAGCGCGCAACTAAAAGACAAAATTACTGTCATTGCTGGAGGTTCAGGCTTTGGCAAATCGAGTTTAATTAATACTCTAATTCCCACAGCACATCTACGGATAGGAGAGGTGTCTGGCAAGTTGGGTAGGGGCCGTCATACTACCCGTCATGTAGAACTGTTTGAATTACCTGCTGGGGGATTACTAGCAGACACTCCAGGCTTCAACCAACCAGATCTCGACTGTACCCCAGAGGAATTAGCTTACTATTTCCCAGAGGCACGACAGCGTTTAGCTGTTGCTAGTTGCCAGTTTAGCGATTGTTTACATCGAGACGAGCCAAATTGTGCTGTAAGAGGTGATTGGGAGCGTTACCAGCACTACTTGGACTTTCTGGTAGAGGCGCTCGCTCGTCAAGAGCAGTTAAACCAACAAGCTAATCCAGAATCTAACTTAAAGTTGAAAACCAAACGCGGTAAGAGTCAGTACGAACCGAAACTGGAAACAAAATATCGCCGCACCTCCCGCCGAACTCAGCAACAGTCGCTTCAGGAGTTGTATCACGAGGCGGAAGAATAATAGCAGAGGGATTGTTAAATTAAAGTGAAACTAACTGACCAAGTTGCTTTAAAATTCTCAAAACAATGTACAAATCGTTGGCGCGTCTTAGCGTGAACTCGTCTGAGAGGGCGTACAGCGATCGCTCTTGCTTTATCAGCTTGATGAAAATAAAGTTACTACCATTTGTTACTAATCCAAAAATAGGTTTTTCAGGATGAGGGTTATCTAACATATAAGCTAGTGCTTGTGGTATCCCAGGCTCAAGAGAAAATTGAGCTTTTTTAGCTTCTATAACGAGTATCCATAGTTGCTCTTGCAGTACTAAAACATCTATTTTTCCTTTAATAATCGTCCCCTCATCCTCAGATATAATTTCTACTTGTTTCTCGGTTGAAATTCTTAAGGGACGCTGGTAAAATCCCGCCAAGTCGAGTAATGGAGATAAAACCACCATCTTGACTGCATTCTCAAGCATGGGTGGATATTCAATTAAATTCAGAAAGTTAGTTTTAATTCGTTCGAGCAATTGTTTCTCTGATTCACTCACCTCTGGTAAATTATCCTGCCACTCTCTAAAAAATTGACGCTGGTTAGTCTGCTGGAGGTTAAATTTGGTTTTCAAGTCATTTATGGTAATATCTTGGGCTGGAATTGTTTGAACCATAGTTGCTGTAAATTTGTCTTTTGAATCTAAACGCTAGATTGAATCTTATGTTTCAAATTTTAGTTGAACAACCAGAAGCATCTGTGGCGGGATAAAATCAAGAAATATGACTCAAGAACCGAAAACATTATGAACCCTAAAGTTGAAATTTATACTTGGAGAACTTGCCCATTTTGCATTCGGGCAAAGGAACTACTCAACAGTAAGGGCGTTGACTTCATTGAGTACAGCATTGATGGCGACGAAGCAGCGCGATCGCAAATGGCTAAACGAGCTTCGGGGCGGCGTTCTGTACCGCAAATTTTCATCAACGATCAGCACGTTGGTGGCTGTGATGATATACACGAACTAGATTTTCAGGGTAAACTCGATCCCCTGCTAGCCTCTGCCAAAGGAGCATAGAGCTTTGACACTTAAACTTGCTTTTATCATTGACCCGATTTATCTCTTAGATCCAGGTCACGATACCAGCGTAGCCTTAATGGAAGCGGCGCAAGCATTGGGTCATGAAGTTTGGGTGACTCAGGCTAACTTGTTAAGTGTAGTGGAAGGCAAGGCTTGGGCTGTATTAGAACGGGTGGAACTAAAGCCAGTGGAGTTAGGAGAAGGGCGTTGGGTAGCACAGCCCCAGTGGTATCAGCTGAACAATCGCTCTTTTCTTCCCTTGGAAACTCTCGATGCCGTCTTCATGCGGACAGATCCGCCCGTTAACGTTTCCTACCTTTATGCTACATACATTTTGGACTATATCGATCCCGCCAAAACTTTGGTAGTTAACAATCCTCAAGGATTGAGGGCGGCGAACGAAAAAATGTATGCTTTGCAATTTACCAACTCGATCCCAGAGACTATTGTTAGCCCAGATAAACAGGTTATCCGCCAATTTTTAGATTCAAAAGGGGCAGCAATTCTCAAACCACTGGGAAATAAGGCGGGAGAAGGGATTTTATTTTTGTCACCGAGAGATCGCAATTTCAACTCGATTGTAGAATTAAGTACCCTACAAGGTCGAGTTCCAGTCATGGTTCAGGAATATTTACCAGCCGCTAAGGAAGGAGACAAGCGAATTATCCTCCTCGATGGTAAACCAATTGGAGCTTTGAATCGCATTTCTGCGGGTAGTGACTTTCGCAACAACATGGCCGCAGGCGGTACAGTAGCCAAAACTGAAATTACCCAGCGAGAGCAAGAAATTTGTGCCGAAGTAGCCCAAACCCTGCGCCGAGATGGTCTATTCTTTGTCGGTATTGATGTGATTGGCGGCTATTTAACTGAAGTCAACGTTACCAGTCCCACTGGAATTAGAGAAATAGACAGACTAGAAGGTGTTCGTCTGGGCGAGCAAGTAATTCAATGGGTAGCAAATAGGAAGGGGCTAGGGGCTAGGGGCTAGAGAAAAGCTAAATTATGAATACTGAATTCTAAAAAATTCACCACTCATAATTCATCATTTATTATTAGCTCCATGTTCATTAGCGGAAAGGTCGCCGCCGTTGGAGAAAATCAGGAATATCCAATCCTGGTTTCTCTTTATTCTCAACAGTTGGTGGTGGTGGTGGTGATATCGGCTTAGCAGTTGAGCGTGCGGGGGGAGAAGGAGGAGGAGCTTGAGATTCACCTTTAGTAAATCCTGTAGCAATTACTGTGATTCTCATTTCACCCTGAAGGCGATCATCAATTACTGCACCAAAGATAATATTGGCGTTGGGATCGACTACTTCATAAATTGTCTCTGCTGCTGTATTTACCTCATGTAGCGTCAGATCGCTACCACCAGTGATATTAAGAACAACGCCTCTAGCTCCCTCAATTGAAGATTCCAGCAAGGGAGAAGAAATTGCCGCGTTTGCAGCTTCTCTCGCCCTAGTCTTACCAGAGCCAATGCCGATTCCCATCAATGCTGAGCCAGCATCTGCCATTACTGCTCGGACATCAGCAAAATCAACATTCACTAAACCAGGGATCGTAATAATATCAGAGATGCCTTGCACCCCTTGTCGTAAAACATCATCTGCAAACCTAAAAGCTTCTTGAAGCCCAGTTTGCTCAGAAATTACCGATAATAATTTATCGTTTGGAATTAATAAAAGGGTGTCTACTCGGCTTTGCAAGGCTTCAATTCCCAGATCTGCTTGGTTAGAGCGACGGCGGCCCTCGAAGATAAATGGACGAGTAACAACACCGACAGTCAAAGCGCCCATTTCTTTTGCCACTTCAGCGACAATTGGCGCTGCGCCCGTACCAGTTCCGCCTCCCATCCCAGCAGTGATAAAAACGAGATCTGAATGCTCTAATGCTGCGGCGATTTCATCCCGCGATTCCTCAGCTGCTTTTTGACCGATCGCCGGATTTCCTCCTGCTCCCAAACCCCGCGTTAGCTTTTGTCCAATTTGTAGCCGCCTGGGTGCAGCACTTTGAGTCAAAGCTTGAGCATCGGTGTTAATTGACCAAAACTCAACTCCAGTTATACCACTGGCAATCATGCGGTTAATAGCATTGCCACCGCCACCACCAACACCAATCACTTTGATGTTGGCTATGCGTCCAGGAACAATATCATCAGTTAAATCGCCTTCCCCGGCAATACTTCTAGAGTCGTAATTTTGTCCAAAATGCACTCCAGAGTTATTAAAAGGACTAGTAGAAGTGGCTGTGAGCGAAAAACCTGACTGTCCAGGGGACTGGGAGGTTTTAAGGGTAAAGTCTGTTTTACTAAAAGTAGTCATTTGTATCTAGATTAGGTATTATGAACAACTTTTTTAAGAGCGTTATTTGGTTACGAGTTTACTATAGGTTAATTCTCCTATGAAGAGGTGCTGTTAATCTCCTTATTCTTGGCTTTTCATCCAAAGTTAACGCCATCTGTACAGATAAACCTTTGAGCGGGCAATTCCAGGCAACGCGATTTAAAACTTTGTCTGTCAAAAATAGTTAAATGTAATTCATTAAATCGAAACTGATGTAGCTGATACAAAAGCC
>DATNQH010000064.1:0-2030 GCA_036704105.1 Leptolyngbyaceae cyanobacterium
GTGTTTACATCTGTCCTGAAACACATCCCCAACTCAACAGATAGACAGCACCTAGTTAAACTACTGGCAGAACACATCCGACAATTCCCGCGTGACTACTGGGCTTATAACTGGCTACCTTCTTCATGCCATAAACTCAAACAGAAAGCAGTTTCACTCGCAAATGGAGTCACGGGAATGAAAGACGTGCAGATGGTAGAGGAAACTTGAACTCCTGGGTGAAGCAAAGCGACAAGCGCGCAGTTTTATCCAAACTGGGTCAAGTCCAGTTTGATTGAGTCCACCTTTAAAATCTTTAAACGGGTGTGACGACAAGGACAAAGGATGGCGAAACGCTGTTACAGTTGGGAATTTTCGACAGAAGCTAGTACGATTTCACGCAGTTTTACTTGCTGCGCCGGAAAAGAAAATCTAGGTGCGGTAGTGGTCAGCAGCACGAGGACTCGCAGGTGAGTTCACCCTGGTCTAGGTAGATCGTGGGGTAGCGGTTGCATGGCGAAACTGCACTAGATGACTGTAGGGAGGAATTATCTGCCGCATGGATTGCACGCTCTTTTAGTGGCAGCAGCAGCAGTAAATTTTACGTCCACCCCCGGTAATAAAGAGATTATTGCTGAACTTCTGGACGTGAACCGACTGGACGTTGAGAATACTCAGGGAGGGGTTCGCGCTGCCGGGTAAAGCTGGGGCAGTCATCAAACTGGATCCTAGACAACTCCTATCCCCCCAGCTTTACCCGTGCATAGCGCGAATCTCTCCCGGCTACTAGGAAAAAGAGAATAAATTCAGCCAACTCCAACACGTAGCTGTCACAGCGCAAATCAATTCCTGACGAGTGGCAATATGCTGTTAGTCTTTAGTTTTGTCTGATTTAAGAATGAATTATTTTGCTGCCTATCTTGTCCTATTGCTGTCCCAAGTTGTGGCAAAAAATGATTTGTATTGAATTAAACTTGACCGAATTTGATTCTCGTGTTGCAATATTGTGCGCCGACTCTGGCTGCGTCAGCGCAAGTATTTGAAATAACTGCTATCAGTTCCCTGCTTTACACTGCTTACTTTTTGTCTGCGCGTGTGTCCTGGTATCAGCCCTCGCTCGGATTGCACTAGGACAATACCAGTTCCATTAAGTCCCTTAGCAAGCGGTTTGAGCGTCGCCTCTGTGCTTTGCGCTTTCACAATCTCTTGAGGGCTACCAGGACTAAGGGCTGATTGTCTTTGAATTTCGCCGCTCCAAGGTGAAATTGGCGCTGCATGAGCAGATCTCCGCGCTGGTTGCTCTTGATCCTGCATCCTGCTATTCGGCAAACCCTTTCCCTTGTAGCCGCATCGTTTTGGTATATGGTGCTGATGGTGAGGTTTTTGAGGTTGATTGGCGCACTCCGCCCACTGTGGGTCTGACAAAGCGATCATTGTTGGGGGGTGAAGGGTTTTAGGGTAGCGCTGCACTTGCAGTAAGTTAAGTGTGAGGGCTGCTACGGGTCACTTTATCAATATGGATTTATCTACTGCCTTGGCAGTAAGTCTTTTTTGGATGGTTTTATTCAACAAATTTCGTGGTGGTTGAATAGAATCTAATCAATATTTGCACCATGCGTTACTAATTAGATATTCTAATTAGGATAAGTTTCTTAAAGTGATTTTCGCTCTTGTTGCTGCCCCCGTTTCCACCTGCTGCTTTAGTATAGATAAATCCATTCATCTCGTTGCCAGCAATGGATAAATCCTCGCCAGAGCAATCATCGTTAAGAGCATCGCCTTCTTATTCGCCGCCTGAAGAGCTTGATACAGTTTTTTCTAACTTCTTTCAAAAGATTGAAGAGCTTCCGCCAGTCCCTAAACCGCGCTCGGCTAAAGATTATTTAGAGTCAAACCGAGATAAGATTATCCATGCCCTAAGTAAGGGATATAGCTATGAAGACTTAGCTAACCTCTTAAAAGATTGTGGATTTTCAATCAGCGCTTCCACTTTGCGGCGCTATATCGGACGAGTTAAAGGCAGAAAAGGAGATCCATTCCCATCAGAAATA
>DATNQH010000065.1:0-4935 GCA_036704105.1 Leptolyngbyaceae cyanobacterium
GTGTTTACATCTGTCCTGAAACACATCCCCAACTCAACAGATAGACAGCACCTAGTTAAACTACTGGCAGAACACATCCGACAATTCCCGCGTGACTACTGGGCTTATAACTGGCTACCTTCTTCATGCCATAAACTCAAAGAGAAAGCAGTTTCACTCGCAAATGGAGTCACGGGAATGGAAGACGTGCCGAGAGTAGAGGAAACTTAAGCGTCATGTCAAATTACCCAAGAGGTGAAAGATTATCAACTGGATGCAGATGCGGCGCTCGTTCGTCCGAGCCACCCGTCAATCAAAAGTTACGCGCTGCTAGATGTGTTAGTCGGGATGAGCATCGCCGGGGCAGGCTGGGGCGATTATCCTTCAAGATCACAGACAAGCTAGCTGCCCCAGCCTGCCCCGTGCAGGATGCTCATCCCTGACGCTACTGGGACGAGAGGCGTGTGTGTTGCGCTCCTAAAGATCAAAAATGCCAGATAGCTTACTTGATATTCTTGAGATAAGCCTGTGCTGGATTTTCTGCCGGGATTGCTTTGGGGATATTGGTAGTGCGGAAATGTTGTTTATATTCGATTTTCTTAATGGTTAATACTGGCCCCGCCTTTGCTGTCTTCGTCACATTAAAAACTGTAATTCCCCAGAAAATAAATCCAGTGATTAACAAGAAAATCCAGTAAAACAACAGGGTGTTGCCATCAGCCCCTTGCATTCTGTGGAGTTGAATAGATGTGCCGATTGATACAGTTAACCCAACATTTGAACCAATCAAATATATTTCTTGCTCAAAAGGAGTAAAGTGATGTGATAATTTTGACCAAGCATAGGCTGCAAGATAGGCAATTAGCAGGGTTCTGAGCAAGATTTCCAGGCTGATAGCCCATACCAACAGAGATATTGCCGCCCCAAAGCTAACAAGCCAAGCAATAATTATCAATAGATTTGCAATCCTTACAGGCAGCTGATTGTAATACGGTTCGTCATTCAGAGTGTGACGGATCAGCCCTGTAACGAATAAATAAAGTCGCTTGATAATTCTAAAGAGTAAACCCATGACCACGGCCCTTTTGTTTTTCAATGGTGCTGGTATTAGTTGTCTCACGAGGGGCTTTCAACCGCGAGGCTAATAGTCTTGCCTTTTCCTGCTGTTGTTTCGCTTCAATGGATTGCTGTAAACCTACATATGATGATTGCAATTGCAATTTCAAGTTTGAGAGCTGCAATAGGTCGTCAGGGCGCGAGACTAGGCCTTGATTTGATTTAAACGCAGGGTTAGGGTCTAGTTGAATAACAATTTCGCTATCAGTAATCTCAACTGATAACCCAGGTTCGTGATAGTTGCCCTGATTTAGCCCCACAATAAGAGTCGCTTGGTGCTGAATTGATTTCTCCAGCCGCGCTGCCTCAATAAATTCCTCATAAAGAGAAAGAGGCGGATCTTGTTGCAAGAGTGCTTGTAAATGGTTAACTATGCTTGCTAAATTCTCAGGTTTTTGTAGGTCAATGGAATTACCTTCGCGAAACGCTCTGAGTTGCCCGCCACTTCGCTCAATCCTTAAGCCCTGCTCTTGGTAAACAGCTTCATGGGCTAGGAGTTGGTCAGTCAGAATTTGAAACTGTGCGGGTAAAAGCTCTCGTGTGGCAGATGAGATTGGCTGAGCGATCGGATCTGACGGCTTTGACTGAATTAGCTCTATTGCTGGGATCTGCGCCTTGCTATCTTGAATCGATTCGCGCAGTCGTGCCTTGTCGCCGCAGTATACGGTAAACTCCAGTTTGGCTCGGCTAGCTGCGACATACCAGGACTCTTTTGACAGCAATGCACCATTTCCTTGCCCGGCTGCGAAGATAGCGTACTGCGCTGTCGCTCCTTGCATTGAATGCACAGTGCTAATCCACCTGTAATCGCTGTGCAACAAGTCCTCTGGCGTTACGGTGAACTGCTTACCTTTAGTGCTGATCTCAACCGTTTGTGAAAGGAGATCGATCGCTTCCACCCGAAATCTTTGACCATTTACCTGAAGTTGCTTCCCGTTTTTGTCTTTAATGCCAGCGGTGAAGCGCATCTCTTCCCCAGCAGCGATCTCGATGCGTTGCGGTGAAAAGACCTCGCGCTCAGGATATCGATTCAAATCTAGGGTTTTGGTCTGTCCCATAGTGTCAGTTAACTTAATGCTATGGGTTTGTGGGTTGGCGGCACTCACGCGGTACACTGAGCCTTTAGTAAATGTTGCTCCGTTTCGCCAGAACCGCACTAGATCGCCAACTTGATAATGGTCTGCCATTCTCAGATGGTGTTTGTCCAGATCCTTTTTTTGCAACACCTCTATTTCCAGCGCTGCTCCTGAAAGTTCGCTCCTCTTTCGGAGTTTGTCCCTGATTGCGCCAGTAAGGATCGCCCGTTCCTTGTGGGTAGTCGCCATAATCAGGGTATTGCGGCGCTGCTCTAATGGTCGGGTGAGGTAGTCATCCACAATCGTTTTATGGAGCAGGTCAACGTCGGGAATTTCACTAATCTTGCCTTGAGAGTTGAGTAAATCAAATGCTTCGCCTGGGCGCATCTCTTCACACAAGTCCACTACTGCTTTGAGTTGCTCGTCCTTTTGCCGCATATTCTGGCTGATAAAAGCCGTCTCCAACCCTGCTCTTGTTTGGAGCAACCGAAAGGGGTTGCCAGTCTCGACTGCTGATAACTGCTTGGTATCCCCGACTAGCAAGATGCGACTATTGGATGACATTGCCCGTTCAATTAACTCGTGCATTTGACGATTTGATACCACTCCAGCTTCGTCCACTACAATCAAAGCATTTTGGGTCAAATCTGCCTTTGATGTGCGAATTAAGCTTTCCAATGTTTGCGACTGTATGCCGCTCTCTGCCTCTAATGCCTCTGCTTGAAGTCCACCCACTGCACAACCAATAAGCGTTCGGTTTCCCATTAAGTCTTTAAGAGCTGCTAGTGAACGAGTTTTACCAACTCCAGCACTGCCCTGAATTAGCGTAATTAAATCCCGACTTCTGGCAATATGCTGGAGTGCTTTAGCTTGGTCTGAGTTTAATGTAAATTTATCTGCCGCAAATACTGCCTCTTTGTCGTCACAAATTGTGGCGTAAACTGATTTACCTTGAATTGCCGCTGATAAAATTTGATTTTCACGTTGCAAGATAGTACGCGTTGTGTAATTTAGGTACGGAGTCGTTGAGACAACTGGTATTAGTTCTTGACTACGCTTAATCGCTTTAATGACTTCACTTGAATGATATCTGCCAGCGCTTAGCCTGCAACCTTCCCTTACCAGTTCCATATAGCTAAAGCTTGAGCGCTTTTCTGATAGTCGCAAGGCTGCGGCAAGTATGATTTCTTGGGGGCTAACTGGATGATCAGCTTCTTGAAAAAAAGATTCTATCGATTTCTGTGACACTCTTTGACACGGTGCTATCCCAACAGTTGCCGCAGTCGATTGCCAATCTAATACTTGTGCAGTTGCATCTTTGTCGTAGGATTTCTGGCTCCTTGTCGCCCGATTAGCTGCATTTAGCTGTTGGGGGGTGGCAGTGGTACGGTCTAAACCTTGATCCGCTAGATAGGCTTCTAGTTTTTCTGTCCGCTGGGCAAAAGTTTTCTCAAGTAATCGCTTCGGATTGCCCACTAACTCAAACTGCCCATTAATATCCCAATAGGTTTTGTACCCCGCCTGATGTAGGTGATAGGCGGTGTCGTTTTGGTAAATAGCGCCAATGGTGAGTTTATTCAAGTAGATTTGCTCATTGGCGAGGCTGCGCCACTTCCCCTCGACATTGCCCACATTAAAGATGACGTTATGAGTGTGCAGGTGTGGCTCACCTTCGCGGTTATCTCGCTGCCGGAAAGAACCGATTAAAGCCTCGTCGGTGTGTACCCGTTCCACCAGTTTTTGACGCTTGATCTGACTAAATAACAAATGCTGTTCCGTGAAAGAGATTGCACTTAAGACCCCCATGTCATGGGCTGCAACTGCTACAGGGTTATCGTGAACCAGTGCTTCGACGCTCAAGCTTTTGGGGGCATTTAGGGTCAAGTCGCAAATGGCTTTTCGGCTATTTTTCTGATACTTCCGCAACTGCCTGCCGTAGCTATCCTTCCCCTCACTTGCTAAGTCATACCCAAACTGATGGATATTACCGCTATACCCCAACTGTTGAGCTAGC
The DNA here is from genome assembly GCA_036704105.1 of Leptolyngbyaceae cyanobacterium. Taxonomy (GTDB): domain Bacteria; phylum Cyanobacteriota; class Cyanobacteriia; order Cyanobacteriales; family Chroococcidiopsidaceae; genus Chroococcidiopsis. The sequence continues at coordinate 4,186 of DATNQH010000065.1, forward strand.
TTACCCTGCCACTGGCTATCATCGGGTCTGGTTCCTGCCACATGATAGGACTCGGCGTAATCTTTATATTTATCGTAGGGTTTGCCGATGGTTGCCGTCATAGCCTGCGTCAAAAAGGTGAGCGTAAGCGTTTGCTCGTTGTGTGTTATTCTACCGTTGTGCTACGCCAGGAGTAAGTTAGGTGTGGGAATTCTTTCGGGGGACTTTATCAGGGCTGGATTTATCTACTGCCTTGGCAGTAAGTCTTTTTTGGATGGCTTTATTCAAAAAGTTTCGTGGTGGTTGAATAGAATCTAATCAATATTTGCACCATGCGTTACTAATCAGAATATCTAATTAGGATAAGTTTATTAAAGTTATTTTCGCTCTTGTTGCTGCCCCCGTTTCCACCAGGTGCTTTAGTATAGGTAAATCCCGACAAAAGAGTTGCTAGCGATGTCGCAATCGGATCTAGAGTCGCTTGGGAAGATGGCATCGTCGAATACATCGCCACAAGCAGAGCTTGATACAGTTTTTTCTAACTTCTTTCAAAAGATTTAAGAGCTTCCGCCAGTACCTAAACCGCGCTCGGCCAAAGATTATTTAGAGTCAAACAGAGATAAGATTATTCATGCCCTAAGTAAGGGATATAGCTATGAAGACTTAGCTAACCTCTTAAAAGATTGTGGATTTTCAATCAGCGCTTCCACTTTGCGGCGCTATATCGGACGAGTTAAAGGCAGAAAAGGAGATCCATTCCCATCAGAAATA
>DATNQH010000066.1:0-2423 GCA_036704105.1 Leptolyngbyaceae cyanobacterium
AAGGTTTGTTAAACTAACTTTTAGTAAATAAATGATTAAATTATTAAATGTCATAAAGTCTTGAACTTTAAAGTATATAGTCATGTAATTGCGCTTGTTGAAATAATTATGGCAGATGCTGAAACGCTTACAGATGAGTAAATCTCAAACTTATCAATAATTTTTCAACATAAATGACTGTAAATGTGATAAGAGTAATACTAGATGCAGTATATAAAATAGCCATTAATGGTTATATGGGGAACTAAAGTATATCTTTCGGGCTGAACGATGGATACTTTTTACCCTGTTTATAAAGAGTAAAATTTGAAACATCACTGATTGTAATTCAACAATTGGTCGTATGGTTGTAAGCAAAAAGGTGTAAAAAGACACCACTGTATGCGGCGCTACCTCCGTATGGGACAGCAATTTTATTGTTTCAAAAATTATTAGCGATGAATTTAGATGAAGCTTTAGAAATTGTTCAAACTGTGACAGATAATGGCAGTTTAAGCAAAGTTCAAGAAATAGTTTTTCGCCATTGTTGGGAAAAGCAGTCTTATATGGAGATTGCTGTCAACTCTGGTTATGAAGTAGGTTACATCAGAGACGTAGGTTGCAAACTATGGCAGTCACTCTCAAAGGCTTTTGGAAAGAAAGTTACTAAAAATAACTTTCATGGAGTCTTAAAGCATCAATATATTGCTATACGCGTGAGCGATCGCACCTGTAAAAAATGGCAACAGCCGCAAAAACAACTCCCTCATCAAGAAACGGATGCAGCCGCTACAGACAACTATTATCAAGATTGGGGAGATGCAGTTGATGTCTCGGTTTTTTATGGCCGCGATTTTGAACTCACCACCTTGAAGCAATGGATTATACCAGACAAATGCCGTACGTTAGTGCTCTTAGGGATGGGAGGGATTGGTAAAACTTCTCTAGCAGTGAAGATTGCAGAACAGGTGCAAGATGAGTTTAAGTATCTGATTTGGCGGAGTCTCCGCAATGCGCCACCGCTCAAAGATCTATTAGTGGAGATGATTCTCTTTTTTTCTCGTGAGCAAGAAGTAGATCTGCCAGACAATCTAGAGCAACTGATCTCGTGCTTGATGGGCTATCTGCGTCAACACCGCTGTTTATTAGTGCTAGATAATTGCGAATCTATCTTACGCAGTGGTGAACGAGCTGGACGCTATCGCTCAGGTTATGAAGGATATGGTGAACTATTGCGACGAATTGCAGATGAGCGTCATCAAAGTTGTCTGATCTTAACCAGTCGAGAGAAGCCAGTTGGCTTAACAGCTAAGGAAGGTAAGACTTTACCCGTGCGATCACTGCAACTAACTGGTTTACCACAGACAGAAGCAGAAAAAATTCTCAAAGATAAGGGCATCGTCGATATACAGAATGAATCCAAACAACTGATTGATTACTACAATGGCAATCCTCTTGCCTTGAAAGTCGCTGCGACTACAATTATGTCCTTATTTGGTGGGGATGTGTTTAAGTTCTTAGAACAGGGTACAGTTATTTTTGGCGACATTTGGGAGCTTTTAGACCAGCAATTCAATCGCTTATCATTTTTAGAGAAGCAAGTAATGTATTGGCTAGCCAGCCATCGCCAATGGGCTACACTATCAGACTTGCGATCAGATTGTTTTGCTACAATCTCGCATCGAGAATTACTAGAAGCTCTAGAATCTTTGCAACAGCGCTCTCTAATTGAAAGACACTTGGCGACTTTCACTCAGCAGTCTGTAATTATGGAATACATGAGCGTGCGGGGAATTACAAAATTGATACATTCTTGAATATTTTGCAATTTACAATTATTTTCCCCTGCACTCCCAGCTATCCTAAATTAGGAGAATTTAACTGCTTTAGCAAGATCACCGGATAATGCGCTGCGCGGAAGCCCCTGACTTCTAGACATGGGGAGGAAGCGCAGCGCCAAATATAAGACGTGCGAAGCACATCATTATTTTTTGATTTCTGCACCTCATATGTGATATTGTTGTACTCATGAAACAAGTATTGACGATAGTTTGCAAGCTTAACCCTACTCCCAAACAGGTTGTCGGCATTGAGGCAACCTTGAAGGCGTTTGCGGATGCTTGCAACTACGTTAATAAGACGGTCAAGCCCACAATAACTAGTGCCAGCAGCATTCAAAACCTGGTGTATCCAGAACTGCGGTCTGTTTATGGCTTGAGTGCAAACTTGGCTGTCAGGGCTTGCGCCAGGGTTGGGGCTAACCGTAAGACTGCCAAACAGAAAGGAAAACCAGTTAAATCCTTTAACTCACATCTTGCACCTAACCCTATAAACCCATAGGCAGCAAGTATACAATGCAAAATAATAACAACAAAGGCATAAAAACAATTAAGTGTGATTTTGTTGTAAATAAAACTATAATTTACGTAATATTACGGCTTTCC
>DATNQH010000067.1:0-10212 GCA_036704105.1 Leptolyngbyaceae cyanobacterium
TGCTGTGGAGGGGATTAACAATAAATTAAAGCTAATTAAGCGGTCTGGATACGGCTTTAGAAATTTCGACAATTTTCAGTTACGTTGCTTAATTTGTTGGCATTTAGCTATTGGTTAAGCATAGTTCAAACGATAGAGCCATCTTCTTTAATCCGGGAAGATGTTATCATTCCTCTATCTCCAATCTAAATTATTTGGTTAAGTCCAAACCGAGAGCGTACCTTTTCTATTTGGTTGGTAAACGTTGTTGGGTCTCTTATTTTTCCCTCAAATACTTCCACTGCGATTGGACAACTTTCAGGGTGGCAAAGTAATCCAAAAAGTATTTGTAACTTTCCTTTGTTTTTATGGCGATTGTAACCGTATTGAGCTAACGGGCAAGTTTTCCCCTCAAAGTAAGTTGAAGATACATCGTAAAGAACTAAAGTTCCCTATTGAAGATGCTTGTCTGCAAGACTATTTTCGATTCTGTCTTGCTTGGATAATAGCCAATCTATTGCTATATTAGGACTTACGCAAGGGTCATTTGAACAGATGGGTGCTTGAGTTGAGCAATCAAGTACTCTGAGGGCATCCCCTGCTTGATCTGATAAACTGTTCTGCCGCTCTGATACGCCAACGTTTTGAGACGACTCCAAACAAGCATTGCACAAGCGATGTGGTTGCGTTGAATGCGAGCTTTGCGACATTGACAGGCTTCCACTCCGGTCAACTGCTTTAGCTCTCGGTGAAACTCCTCAATTTTCCACCGGATGCCACACACATCTTGCACAGCATCGGTGGAAGTTTGAGCATCATCGTTAGTGGCGACATAGTCCGTCCTGTTGGTGGAAACAGTGACCCGGAAGAGTTTCACCTTCTTGTCTTTGGGAAAGCCGCGAACCTTAATCAGCTTGCCTTGTTGCAAATCTTCGGCACTCCAAACCAGTTCATCTACACGCACATAGGGTGTACTCCCCCCACTATCGTCTACACGCCGATTGGTCTTGAGTGGGCAGTAATACAGCTTCTCTATCTGGTCAATTTGAGCCATCAACTTTTGCGTGGCATACCAGCTATCCATCAAGACGGTACGAAATGGTAGCTGCTTGCTGTACACCACACCGTCGAGCATTGCCGCCACATGGTCTAGCTTGCTTTGCCCACCGCCATCGGGGTCATACAGGCGGTAGTCAATTACCCAGAACTGTCCAGTTTCATCATTGACGTACACGCAGCTAACTAGCCCAATGCCTCGCAGGACGCGATGCTCGTTGCCACTGTACTGCCGCCTGGTCAGGTCGATCAAGGTCGAATGCCGCTTATCTAAAACAGTATCGTCGAACAACAGGTAAGCGCTCTGGGATGGTTGCAGCCCCGTTTGACGTTATCCCACAACAAACGGGGCATCAATTTCTCGCCGCGCAGATAGCGGTTGATGCGGTCATGGCTGATACCCTCTAGATGGTCAGCCAAGTTCGTCACGGTGTAGTTGATCGGACTGCTCAGCAGATACTGGCAGTAGTCCAGTTTGGTAAAGCTCATTTCTTCAGCTTAACAGCTGCTTCTGCGTAAGTCCTGTTGATATAATTCATCAGAGTCTGCATAATCAAGTCTTAATATTTCACCCAAACTGGAAAAACTGGTTTCGCCATGAAGTCCTCTTGCCTTTGCAAGTTTAGAGCGTGGGTCAATAATTCGCGCTACAAGCACATCGCCAACACTAATCTTCTTTCTCTACTGTTTTCTTCACACAAGAGATTTATTTGGCAATCCTAGGTTTTTACTGTCCCATAAACTGCTGCTACATGACCATGAGGACGACTACGAACCCCCTTAAATGCGTTAGGTAAACTTTAAATCGCTGTTCCTCTTTTCAGTAAAACTTTTAGCTTCTCTACAGCTTCGTCCGACAATGAGGAGAGATTTGCAAGGGTACGTTTACGCACGCGATCTCCTTCGCGGTAAGACTTGCGTAGCAGTTTGATAACTTCATTTGTTGACAATTTTTTTATTCCCATCATTTTATCTTTGCAGTAGCCCGGCATTGCCCACCGAACCTAGAAATGGTAGGCAATGCCGGGCTACTCTCTTCATTTGTTAACATTTATTGTATTCGCTTCATTTTATTTTTGATAGTTTAATAGAGATGGCAATTGAGTATAGTAGTGCTTGTTTATTAAGTAAATCTATGGTGGGCATTGCCCACCCTACTAATCTTATTTTGTTGGTTCCGAGAGCTTTCTCTCCATTGCTAAGACTTTATCAACCTTATTGTCGTTCATATCCATTAGTTCAAACCGCAAACTTTCCTATTCAAAATAATCTGTGGCAGTAACTGTAAGCTGGGCAATTCCTCCATGTGGTGGTAATACCAAAACGAAGCCCACCTTACTACTAGCCGAGTAATTCGAGTAATTTATTCGGTAATAATTTTTGCCTTGCTATAATTTGATGTTTGATGGTTTAGTTACATATAAAATCTAATCTTCTTTTGTTGGTTCTGAGAGTTTTCTCGCCATCGGTGTTACTAAGACTTTATCAACCCGATTTCCGTCCATATCCATTACTTCAAACCGCAAACTTTCCCATTCAAAATAATCTGTGGCAGAGGGAATTTTACCTAGATGAGTGATAACAAATCCACCTAAAGTTTGATAGCTTCCTCGATGATCTGTTGGTATTTCGTCAATCTCAAAAATTTCAAAGAATTCATCCACTGGTAACATTCCATCCAACAACCAAGAACCATCTTCGCGTTGCACGGCTTGCGGTTCTTCCAGTTCGCCAGCTGAAGGTACATCTCCAACAATTTCTACCATGATGTCATTGAGTGTTACTAAACCTTGAATTACGCCGTATTCGTCTACCACTAGGGCTAAATGAATACCAGTTTGCTTAAATACCTCTAGAATTTTTAATCCGCGAGTACTTTCTGGGACAAATACAGGTTGCCGCAACGATACTGTCAGATCGAGTTGTTGACCGGATAAACTGCGAGCTAACAAGTCGGTAACGTGCATAATGCCCAAAACATTATCCAAACCGCCTTGGCAAACTGGAAAGCGAGAGTGACAACTATCCAACATTTTTTTGCGGTTTTCTTCGGCTGTGTCTTCCAAGTCAAGCCAGACAATATCTGGACGAGGTGTCATCAAAGCGTTGACTGGTCTGTCTCCCAGGCGAAAGACTCGTTCCACCATATCTTGTTCTGCTTCCTCAAACGTTCCCGCCTCAGTGCCTTGCTCGATCAACACTCTAATTTCTTCCTCTGTCACTTGTGGCTCTGTGGAAGGTTTAATACCCATCATCCGTACTACTAGGTCGGTTGAAGCGCTCAAGAGATAAACGACGGGTGAGGCAATATTCGCTAACATCCGCATCGGGATGGCGACTATGGAAGCAATCCGTTCTGGGTAGTTTAACGCCAAACGTTTCGGCACTAGTTCGCCAATAATTAACGTCAGGTAAGTGATAATTAAAATTGCAATTACAGAGGATAGGGCATCACTATACGGTGCTAGCCAAGGGACAAGATTCAAAAGCGGTATTAGTCTCCTAGCTATAGTCGATTCAGCAAAAGCACCAGACAGGATAGCAAGGAGCGTTATGCCAATCTGAACGCTAGCTAAGAATTGATTTGGGGCATTAGCCAGTTCTAATGCAATGCGAGCCTTAATATCTCCTTGATTAGCCAGTTGTTGTAGCCGCACCTTTCGTGCTGAGACGATCGCCAGTTCTGACATAACAAAGATGCCGTTGGCGACAACAATCAGGAGAATAAGCAGAAAATCGATAGTTGAGGACATTCCTAATATTGCCAGTGGCACTGGCTAACTGTGCTAATGGTCTTAGTATCTAGTATTGAAGGTGTTCCGATCCAAGGCTTCATGCTTGATAGTAAAGTAGCAGCAATTTTCTATTTTCCCGAAAATCTCAAGGAAATTTATCCGAATCTACCTAGCAAGACGTAGCTTGCTACGTCTTAAACAACATAAGTTGGAGGAGCCAGCATTGTTAGATTTTCACTCAAACAGAGTTATTTCTCCTCACCCATTGTCTTGAATTTTAGAATGGTAAAGGAAGGCAGATGTCTACCTTGCTAGTCAATGTGCTGGGTTTTTTGAGTTTATGGCTTTTTCTTCTATTGTGCGTGCTTTGGGGCGATCGCCTCTTTCTACAGAACTATTATCTAAATTGAACCGCCAGCGGGTGTGCTGTTTAAATGGCATACCTCGCCTACCTAAAGGATTAGTGACTTCTGCTCTAGCACAAGTCTTGCAAAATCATCTATTGGTAGTGTGTGCCACTCTGGAGGAAGCTGGACGCTGGGCAGCTCAACTAGAAGGAATGGGTTGGCAGACAGTACATTTTTACCCCACTTCTGAAGCATCACCCTACGAACCATTTGACCCCGAAACAGAAATGACCTGGGGGCAGATGCAGGTTTTAGCTGATTTGATCATTCGTCAAGAGTCCTTGTCAGAGAACAAAGAACATAGACGAACAAAGGACAAAGGACAAATAGCAATTGTCGCCACAGAGCGATCGCTTCAACCGCATTTACCACCAGCAGCAGCTTTCAAACCCTTTTGTCTCACCATCCAAAAGCAGATGGAATTAGATTTGGATACCTTTAGCGATCGCCTCGCTCAAATCGGTTACGAGCGCGTGCCTTTGGTAGAAACAGAAGGACAATGGAGCCGACGCGGTGATATTGTTGATGTGTTTCCCGTATCCTCCGAATTGCCAGTGCGCCTGGAATGGTTTGGGGATGAAATCGAGCAGATCCGGGAATTTGACCCAGCTACCCAACGCAGTGCTGCTGGCGGTACGCTTGACAAAATTGAACAAGTTGTGCTTACGCCAACTGATTTCGCTCCGATTATTAAAGCAGCATTAACTCCACAGCAGGCAAGCATAGTTAAAGCTTACCTTTCCCCAGAAGAACAAGAGCAGTTTGACGCGGGACAGTACCCAGAAGGAATTCGTCGCTTTTTGGGTTTAGCCTTTGAGCAACCAGCTTCTTTGTTAGACTACTTGCCAGAAAATACGCTGGTGGCAATTGACGAACTCGAACAGTGCCAAGCTCATAGCGATCGCTGGCTGGAGAATGCGCAGGAGCAGTGGCTCTCTCTTGAAGATGGAGCAGGGGGAGCAGGGGGGGAAGAACGCCCAACATTACCTCGTATCCACCGTACTTTTGAGGATTCTTTGGCAACGGCTAATCAGTTCCAGCAATTGTACTTGGGCGAATTGGCAATAGAATCAGCTCCTTCGCCGAATTCCCCTTATCCCTCAGCTTTGAATCTGGCTAGTCGTTCTGTACCAGTTACGCCTCACGCCTTTGCTAAATTGGCAGAAACACTCAGACAAGAACGCGATCGCGGTTTCTCTGTTTGGCTGATTTCCGCCCAACCTAGTCGTTCTGTCTCGCTATTGCAAGAACACGATTGTCCGGCTCAGTTCATCCCCAATCCCCACGACTATCCAGCCATTGATAAGTTACAAACCCACCGGACACCAGTGGCGTTGAAATATTCGGGATTAGCAGAACTGGAAGGATTTATCCTGCCTACATTCCGCTTGGTGGTAGTGACTGATCGGGAATTCTTCGGTCAGCACTCCCTCGCTACACCCAACTACGTCCGCAAGCGTCGCCGCGCCGCCTCTAAACAAGTCGATCCGAATAAGCTACGTCAAGGCGATTATGTGGTTCATAGAAATCACGGTGTTGGTAAATTTCTCAAGCTGGAAAGCCTGACAGTTGACAGAGAAACCCGCGAGTATTTGGTGGTGCAGTATGCCGATGGGTTGTTGCGAGTAGCAGCTGACCAATTGGGGTCTTTATCCAGGTTTCGCAGTACCAGCGATCGCCCGCCCGAATTAAATAAAATGTCCAGTAAGGCGTGGGCAAATACCAAGAATAAAGCCAAGAAAGCGATTAAGAAATTGGCAGTGGATTTGCTGCAATTATATGCCCAGCGATCGCAGCAAAATGGTTTTGCTTATCCACTAGATTCTCCCTGGCAGGTAGAATTAGAAGATTCTTTCCCTTACCAGCCAACGCCGGATCAGCTCAAGGCGACACAGGATGTCAAGCGCGACATGGAAAGCGATCGTCCAATGGATCGTTTAGTTTGTGGTGATGTGGGTTTTGGTAAAACTGAAGTAGCAATTCGGGCTATCTTTAAAGCTGTAACCTCTGGTAGTAAACAGGTTGCCCTACTTGCGCCGACTACGATTCTGACGCAACAGCACTACCATACCCTTAAAGAAAGGTTTGCCCCCTACCCAATTAATATTGGATTACTCAATCGCTTCCGTACTGCTGAAGAACGCCGCGATCTGCAAAAACGTTTGGTTACGGGTGAATTAGATGTAGTTGTCGGTACGCACCAGTTGTTAGGTAAAGGTGTATCATTTCGGGAATTGGGATTACTGGTGATAGATGAAGAACAGCGATTTGGTGTTAACCAAAAAGAAAAAATTAAATCACTGAAAACTCAGGTAGATGTTCTAACTTTAAGTGCAACTCCGATTCCCCGCACATTGTATATGTCGCTGTCGGGGATCAGAGAAATGAGTTTAATTACTACACCACCCCCTTCCCGCCGTCCGATTAAAACTCATTTAGCACCCTACGATAATGAAACGATCCGCAGTGCGATTCGGCAAGAACTCGATCGCGGCGGACAGGTGTTTTATGTAGTTCCGCGTGTAGAAGGAATTGAAGAGACGGCGGCTAGTTTACGCGAAATGCTTCCTGATGCAAGACTTGCGATCGCGCACGGTCAAATGGATGAAAACGAATTAGAATCAACAATGCTGACGTTTGGCAACGGCGACGCAGAGGTGTTGCTTTGCACGACGATTATTGAATCTGGTTTGGATATACCCCGCGTCAATACTATCTTGATTGAAGATGCCCACCGCTTTGGTTTATCGCAGTTGTATCAGTTGCGCGGGCGTGTCGGAAGAGCTGGCATTCAAGCTCATGCATGGCTATTTTATCCCAAGCAACGGGCGCTATCGGATGCGGCGCGACAGCGATTAAGGGCAATTCAAGAATTCACTCAACTTGGTTCGGGATATCATCTGGCAATGCGAGATATGGAAATTCGCGGCGTAGGTAGCTTGTTGGGGGCAGAACAATCAGGTCAAATGGAGTCCATCGGCTTCGACCTTTACATGGAGATGCTGCAAGAGGCGTTACAGGAAATTCGCGGTCAAGAAATTCCCCAAGTGGATGAGACACAAATTGACTTGCGTCTGACTGCTTTTATTCCCGCTGACTACATTCAAGATATGGATCAAAAGATGAGTGCTTATCGGGCTGTGGCTGCTGCTAAATCTAAGGAAGAGTTAATCCAAATTGCGGCTGAATGGAGCGATCGCTTTGGCACAATTCCCACTGCTGCTACTCAGTTGTTGCGCGTGATGGAATTGAAACAGCTAGGTAAGAAACTCGGATTTAGCCGGATTAAACCAGAAGGTAAGCAGCACGTAGTTTTAGAAACGCCAATGGAAGAACCAGCGTGGAATTTGATGGCGGAAAATTTACCAGAAAGCTTGCGATCGCGCTTTGTCTACTCTCCTGGTAAAGTCACTGTACGCGGCTTAGGTGTGTTCAACGCCAATCAGCAGTTGGAAAATCTAATCGACGCTTTGAAAAAGATGCAAGGTGCATTGCCAGAAGCTGCGATCGCCTAAAGTAGTTTTGAGTTTTGAGTTAAAATTCAAAACTCAAAATTCATCACTTCTAACTTTGCGTAGCAGTTAGTGCATCTGCTTGGTTTTGCGTTGTAATTACTGCCTTATCTGGCACTTGCACCCCGTCGCGTAATGTCACGCCAACGACAATAGCCCCAGTACCGATGGTTACTTTGTTACCAACCTGAGAGCGGAATAGTATTGCATCATCTTCAATAGTTAGGTTATCCCCGACTTCTAGCGGGCCGTGAAAGATAATGTTGTCATCTGCATCCAGGTTCTTACCGATGCGAATGCTAGTACCCTTGAGAGCATGGAAGGTTACACGATCCTCAATTTCAGCATTTTCGCCAATTACAATCGGGGAACCTTCATCAGCACGAATTGAAGTCCGTTGGCCTATAACGCTGTTGCTACCTACGCGCACATCTCCAACAATCCGAGCAAATTCATCGATTTGCACATTTTCTCCTAAAGCGGGGCTAACTGGTTCAGGATTCCAAGAGGTTTTCGGTGCAGCACTAACACCCGTAATCGCGTCATATCCATCTTCCTCATAAAGTCTGCTGTAGTTCTCGGCAAACTCCCGATTCACCTCTAGCACCTCATTTTGAAATTCAGAATTATCCTCTGTTTTCAGTGGTAAGGCATCAGCTTGTGCTTGGGTGGTAATCACTGCTCCAATTGGCACTAAACGATTATGACCAATACGCACATTAGAGAGGGTAGCACCATGTAGCACAAAAGCACCGTCCTCTAGCACTACGTTATTGAGACGGGAACGGAAACCCACAAAAGTGAAGTTACCAATTTTTGAATTTTCGATCAGTGCTTGGTGGGCGATGCTAACTCGCTCTCCAGTGCTACTTGATTTCGTCGCACATTCAGATTCAGGAGATGGGATTCTTCGCCGTGCCAAGAATAATATATTGTCCTGAAGGTTAGTTTCGTTGCCAAGGCAAACTTTAGTATCAGGTTCTGCCCGTAAGACAGTATTACCTGCAACGAAGACTCCTTTGCCTACCGCGACATCTCCAAATACTTCATCTAGTGGGCTAATGAAGCTGGAATTTACCACAACCCTGATGGGAGTAAACAAACTAACTAAACCGCTTTCCTGGGCATTAACCGCTACTGCAAGCAGCGTCAACGTACTTAAGAAAATCCCAAACATCAGGGCTAGCTTGGACTTCTGTCTAGATATGGTACGCATGAGCAATTTTCTATACAGCTTGAATAACCGTGCTTCAAGTAGTTTACTTGCATTCAGTAATAAAAGACACAGTTTTTTTTGGTTAATAGCTATAATATTGCAGGCTTTGAAGCTAAATTCATGTGTTTTTGTAACTGACAATACAATTTAATCTTATAGCTCCGCTATGCTTTCATTGTTGCTAGAGGATATTGCTAATAGAATGTAACTTAAGTAAGAGTAAAAACTGCATTAAGTGCAAAAATTACTACTTAAGATACTATTGCTTCTATAAGTACATATCTACATGAAAAATATAAAATTGCTATAATTGATATTAGCAATTTATCTTTTTTAAAAAGTCTCTTTTCGGCTTTTAATTTGTTATTTTATATTTATTCCACAAATAGTTTTAATTGGACTGAAATTTTAAGAGCGATCGCAATTGCATCTACACGGCGATAGAAAAATAAATGCTTGTAACTCATAATGCGATTGTATCTGAGTAAGTGTTTTGCTGCTGATATGTAGCGATCGGCATAGTTAAATTGCTAGAATTGAATCAGTGTGAGGAATGAATCATGTCTGTGCTTCCAATTAATGTATTCTGTGCCTCGTTATTATCTGTATTAGCAGGTAAAAAATCGCTAAATAAAGCTAAATTTCAACTGGCTACAATCTTTTTGCAGCCTATACGTCAATGGCTCGACTCATTTGAAATTCAAAATCCTCAAGTAGCTAAATTTATCGCCAAATCGATTCCTGCTCAATGTCCCTTTGAACGCGATATCATCCTATTTGGTCACAAGGTTGCGCACATTCCACCTATGTGTAAATTAAATCCCTTATATGACCAATTTGTTGGTTTACGTTTTCGCGCTTTGTGTTATTTAGCAGATCGATGCGGTGAAGATATTCAAGCCTACTGCTGATTACTAATAGTTTAGAATGACAAATCTAAGCTTAACTGCTGAGTAGGTTAAATAGGAGCAACATCACTACTTTCGGAGTTTATTTCTAAACCTTTTCCTGTTGCATAATTTGTGATGAATAACTCTTTTCCTTTTGCAGCACCACCCTGCTTGTAGTTATTCATACCATACTGCATTTCCCACTCATATATACGTGCCAATGTAAAATTTTGTCTAATGATAGGTGAGTCATCATAGGTAATTAGCCATTGGTGCGGACATTGTTTTACTGAAACAGCAAGCCTTTGATGATCGAAAGAGGTATGTAAATTACCGCCTTTTCCGTATAACTTCGATTGCGTAGCAATAAAATAGGGTGGATCTAAGAAAATAAATACATCCTTACCTTCTGCTGCT
>DATNQH010000068.1:0-12583 GCA_036704105.1 Leptolyngbyaceae cyanobacterium
TGTGACATGAATTCTCCCTGGAAGACAGCTAAACAGACATTACGTCATAAATAGGATAAATTTTTACGAGTGCTGCCGTTCAGCCTTAATCTATCATGCGTTTAATTCCTGTATTGGGGTGATTTATGAATTTCAAACGTCGTCAGTTTCTATATTTAGCTACTCTGGGCGGTTTTGGTTGGGCTTTCTTGAGTAAGATGCTAGGGCGACAAAGCGTTGAGAACGATCGCGTTGAGTCGGCGATCGCATCCAATATTACCCAAAAACCAGCCACTGCAAAAGCTCCGATTCTCCGTTTTATCTCAGTAGCGGATACAGGAACGGGCGATGGCGGACAATATGCTGTAGCTAAAGCTATGGCTCGATATCACCGTCAAAATCCTTTTGATTTAGCAATACTGGCTGGCGATAACATCTACAACGACGGGGAAATCGAAAAGATTAACGCCGTGTTTGAACGTCCCTATCAGCCACTACTCCAGCAAGGCGTTAAATTTCATGCTTGTTTGGGTAACCACGATATTCGCACCGCCAACGGCGATCCTCAAGTGAGCTATGCCAATTTCAACATGAAAGGGCGCTTTTATACCTTCAGCCGCGAACAAGTGCAATTTTTTGTCCTAGACACCAACCACAATGCTGATTGGAAGACTCAGTTACGTTGGTTAGAGCAAGAACTCAGCCGCAGTGATGCTAAATGGAAAGTAGTATTTGGACATCACCCGATTTATTCATCTGGTATATATGGCAGCAATCCAGAATTTATTAAAACCCTAACTCCCCTTTTCCAAAAGCACCGAGTGCAACTATATATCAATGGTCATGAACATAACTATGAGCGCACTGCTTCTATTAATGGTACGACATATTTAGTCTGTGGCGGTGGGGCTGGAACTCGTCCTGTAAATCGTTCAAACTGGACGCAGCATTCTGCTAGCGTGTTAAGTTTTGCAGCTTATGAAGTTTATCCAGACAGAATAGAAATTAACGGTATTGGTACAGATAATCGCGTTTTTGATCGCGGTGTAATCAAACTACAAACTACTTAAATTTAGCTTTCAAAAAGTTATGATTCTTGAGGCAGTAATGCTTAATATAAAAGTAGGTTTGTCAGACGATTTTGAATTTGCTTTTAAACAAGCTTCCAGTATTATTTCATCTATGGATGGATATTTATCTCATGAACTGCATAGATGCATGGAAGTCAAAGGCAAATATTTATTACTTGTTAGGTGGGAAACTTTAGAAGCTCATATAGTCGGGTTTCGAGGTTCTTCTAATTATCAAGAATGGAAAAAATTGCTACACCATTTCTACGATCCGTTTCCAACAGTCGAACACTTTCAGGCGATTGATTTATAGGTGCTACAGTTACCTGGTAGCAGCCTAGGAACGAGAAATTAGTGTTAAGCTGTTGTATAATTATCCACCCAAACTTGCAGATTTTGTAATTGCATTAGATCGAACGGCGTTGCTAATGCGATATCAGCAGCGTCACGTCCATAGGCGATCGCAATTCGATTATTGTAAGGTGGGCATTGCCCACCCTACGGTTTACGGCGTTGCAGCAATTGAGGTATGAATACCCATGTAGAGACGTAGCAGTGCTACGTCTCTACAGGTTTTTGATATTACGTAAAATTCAGGCATCATATATATAATCAGCAACGCCCGATTTACTTGCCATTGCGATCGCTTGGTTCTTGTCCAGAAGCTACAGGGGCAACCTTGCTCAATTTCAACTCTGGATGATCTGACTCTACTTGCTGGCAATTCCATTCATTGCGGAACAGCAAGACGGGACGACCCCAATAATCTTTCACTGTGAAGGTGTTGAATAATCGCCCCACCTCTTTCAATGCTTCCCAACCCCCAGTTACCCAACGAGTAACTGAATAGGGCAACACCTCCAGCAACGTCTCGACTCCATATTCATTTTGCAAGCGGAACTGCACTACTTCAAATTGCAGTTGTCCCACTGCTGCCAAGATCGGATCGCGCTTAGACTCATCAACTGAGTACATAATTTGCACTGCGCCTTCTTCTTGTAACTCCGAAACCCCCTTTTGGAATTGCTTGAACTTCGAGGGGTTGGGGTTTCTCAAAATCGCATACAGTTCCGGGGAAAAAGCTGGAATGCCTTCATACTCAATCTTCTGCCCGGTGTAAATCGTATCGCCGATCGCAAACACGCCAGGGTTATTCAAACCAATCACATCACCTGGATAGGCAACGTCGATTGATTCCCGGTCTTGGGCAAACAATTTCTGAGGTCTTGACAAACGGACATTTTTACCAGTCCGAGCATGATTCACAGTCATGTCTTTTTCAAATCTACCAGTGCAGACGCGGACAAACGCCACGCGATCGCGATGTTTCGGATCCATGTTTGCCTGAAGCTTGAACACAAACCCAGAAAAATCTGGGTAAGTTGGGGGAACCTCTCCAATGCTGCTGTGGTGGGAACCTGGTTTGAGGGCGTAGTCGAGGAAGGCGTTCAAAAACAACTCCACACCAAAGTTGGTCATGGCGCTACCAAAGAACACGGGTGTCATTTTACCTTGATGGACTAGATCTAAATCTAATTCTGCTCCGACTCCTTCCAACAGTTCTAATTCGTCTTTGAGTTGGTAGTAGAGATCTTGTTCTAGCAGTTGTTCGATTTGCGGATCGCCCAAGTCTACAACCGTATCGCGCGCCGCCTTGCTACCATGTGCGCTACGCTCGAATAGGTGAATTTGTTGCGATCGCCGATCGAATACCCCTTTGAAGCGATCGCCCATCCCAATTGGCCAGTTCACCGCATAAGTTTGTAAACCTAATTCTTGCTCGATTTCATCTAACAATTCCAAAGGTTCCCGCCCTGGGCGATCGAGTTTGTTCGTAAAGGTGAAAATGGGAAGACTTCGCATCCGACAAACTTCAAACAATTTGCGCGTCTGCGGTTCTAAACCTTTAGCAGCGTCAATCAACATCACTGCATTATCTGCTGCTGCTAAGGTGCGATAAGTATCTTCACTGAAGTCTTGGTGTCCGGGTGTGTCTAGTAAATTAATTTGACACTTTTGATATTCAAACTGCAATACAGTTGAGGTAATGGAAATTCCCCGTTGTTGTTCCATTGCCATCCAGTCTGAGGTAGCCTTACGCTGCGCCCGCCGCGCCTTAACTGCGCCAGCTTCATGAATAGCACCCCCATACAGCAACAACTTTTCTGTTAGGGTAGTTTTACCCGCGTCAGGGTGGGAAATAATCGCAAAATTACGCCTTTGCTCAACGGCTGAAAGTAATTCACCTTGTAGATCGTTGGATATCATCAAGCTTAGCTGTAGGATGTTACAGGTAGTAAAAACTAGAATTTAGCAAAATTCAGACATATTTCTTCTAGGATAACAATCTCTAACCTAGGAATGTATTTTTCATTTACGAGGGCGAAATTGCAACACACAAATGCTGTTTGTATTTCAGCCTAAAGAGCGGTGGAGTTGGGAAACCGTAAGTTATAGTCTGTTAAAGGTAGTAAAAACCACACATTACCATAATCAAGTTTATTTTAAAATTAGTTTATGTGAGGAATATAAATATATGTACGACACAGATAAAAGAAAATTACTGTCAGCACTAGCTCATGGGTCGATATTTTTTAGTTTGCTGGGTGTATCTATTGGAATTCCAATTGCCATCTTGTTCGTATCAGATGACCCAGTTGTGAAAGAAAACGCCAAGGAAGCGCTAAATTTCCACTTAAACGTTTGGCTATACGGAATAATTTTTGGAATTCTGACTATTGTATTAATTGGTTTCGTTTTGTTGGGAATATTGCAGTTAGTTAATGTCGTCCTGCCAATATTGGCAATTCTCCAAGCTTTGAGCAATCCTGACCAGGCATATCGCTACCCGTTCATTTTCCGGCTGTTATAGGAATTGTAATTTTAACGCAATCTACAGCGATCGCGTGATCGGGCTAATTCCCACCATTTACACTAAAAGTTCTAGAAATGTGATTCACGTTTCTAGAACTTTTGTTGCAACTATGTAATTCATCGCTGATTAAGCTTGTTAACTATAAATGACGAATTAGCATGACAGTGTGTTGCAAATTCTGTCAAAACATTACACCAGGGCTTAATATACTTGCTGGAGATCTGCCTTGATGTGGCTGCGACAGCTCCTAAGTTAGTTTTTCACTGTTTATAAAAACGCCATGTTTCCCATTAATCGCCCTCGCCGTTTAAGAAGCCATCCTCAATTGCGTCGGATGGTGCGTGAAACTGTTTTAACAACTAACGATTTAATTTACCCTTTGTTTGCCGTTCCCGGTGAGGGCATAGCAAAAGAAGTCAAATCTATGCCAGGAGTCTACCAGTTGTCGGTAGACAAGATTGTCGAAGAAGCCAAAGAAGTCTATGACCTTGGTATTCCTGGAATTATCCTATTTGGCATTCCGGCAGATAAGGACGTAGATGCAACTGGTGCATGGCATGATTGCGGCATCGTGCAAAAAGCTGCTACTGCTGTCAAAGAAGCAGTGCCAGATTTAATTGTTGTTGCCGACACCTGCTTGTGTGAATATACAACTCACGGTCACTGTGGATATTTAGAAGTTGGTGACTTAACCGGACGGGTTTTGAACGATCCGACGCTGGAGTTGCTGAAAAAAACAGCAGTTTCTCAAGCCAAAGCCGGGGCAGACATCATCGCGCCTTCGGGGATGATGGATGGATTTGTTCAGGCAATCCGCCAAGGTTTAGATGCAGCTGGATTTGAAGATACGCCGATTATGTCCTATGCTGCTAAGTATGCTTCGGCTTATTATGGCCCGTTCCGCGATGCAGCTGAATCAACGCCACAGTTTGGCGATCGCCGCACCTATCAAATGGATCCAGGCAATGCCAAGGAAGCACTCAAAGAAATTCAACTTGATATCGCTGAAGGGGCAGATATGCTCATGGTGAAGCCAGCTTTATCATATATGGATATCATCTGGCGGGTGAAGGAAGCAACTAATTTACCAGTTGCTGCCTACAATGTTTCTGGTGAATATTCCATGATTAAGGCAGCTGCCCTCAACGGCTGGATTGACGAACAGCGGATAGTGATGGAAACTTTGACTAGCTTTAAACGGGCTGGCGCTGACTTGATTTTGACTTATCATGCTAAAGATGCTGCCCGGTGGTTGGATTAAGGGTAAGAAGTGAGAGGTGAGGGGTAAGAGGTAAGAGGAATTCCTTGATCGATTTCTCATGGCTACCAAGTTGAATTTGGTAGCCAATTTTCGTTTTTGAGTTTCTGCGATCGCATTCCTGGAGATTAATTGTTAGCAATTGCGATCACAGCTTTTCCCCTCTAGTTACTATCAAGTAAAAAGGATATATTGTATTACTTAACTGTGGTAGGCGTTGTTTATAACTTCGCTAGTAGCCCGGCATTGCCCGCCTGGATATTTTCGTTATTAGCAAGCTAAAATCTAAAATTAATTAACAGCGTCTTTGAAAACGATTTGTTTGCCACCACATCACAATTTCAATTACTACTAAAATCAATAAATAGAGACGCGCCTAAGCACGTCTCTCAATCACTACTGTAATGATTTAGAAAGAGAAAGTGGTTCGCAATGCACCGATCACAAGATCTTCATTGCCATTGTTGAAACCTGGGGAGGTAATCCAAATAATTCCTGGTGTGATGGCAATATTATCTGTCAGTTGGTACTGGTAGAAACCCTCGATATGGAATGAATTGTCATCATCTTCAGCCACTTGAGCGATGCTGGAATTAGTGACTTTTGGTTCCATACCAAAGACGAAACCGAGAAGATTTCCTTCTTTGCCTAGATCGGGAAAAGCTAGGGTGACAGCATAGTTCCAAATATCAACACTTCCCCTGTCAAACGCACCATTAACTGAGGAAAGCAAACTAGTTCTGGTATAACCAGCCCAACCACCTACGACAATCTTATCGCTCAGTCGCCAAGACAACTCTACCCCATAGGAATTACTGAATGATGGCACAGTAGATTCTGGTATTCCTATATTTTCTAAAAATTCCTCGTCAAATCTAGCAAACGGCCCAATACCACTACTTTCGCCAGTAACATCACTGTTGTAGGAACGGGCGTAAGTTAAGCCTAAATTGAAGCGATCGCTCGGCTTAAATAGCAATTGACCAATAGCAGCATAAGGCCCGTTAAATAATCCACTTCCTTGGGCTGGATCGTTATGGTCGTCTGCCAAATATCCTAAGCTCACCTCGAAGCTCTTACCAAGCTGTTGCTTGATACCCAAACCAGCACCATCACCCAAATTATAAATTGGATTGCGCGTACCAAACTGAGATAACGCCCCGGAATCACCATCTCCATCAAACAGAGTCACAGTGTCAGTGAAGTCATAAAACGCAACACCCGCCATACCCACTAAAACTTCTGTACTATCGGTCAACGGGAAGATATATTCTAGAGTTTCCAGACCAAAATCATTATCTGGTTGATCTTCGTCTTGGGCGCGTAAAAACGATAGTTCCCCTTGAGTCGTTCCGGTAACTGGCTCAAATCCCCTAAAGTTTCCACCAGACACTAAAGTATACAGCAGATCGCGTCCCGTGAAGCTGGTATTAAACTCTAAACGCGCCCGATCCACAAGTACAACTGAGCGATCTGCTTCGTTGCCAGTCTCAACATTATCACCATTAGCAATTCCAGCAACGGCAGCGACGACGATTCCACTTAATTTGGTGGTAGTGGAAAACTGATTCGCTTCTAATTCTGCTGTCGCAGCCTCTAACGTATCTACCCGTCCGCGCAGAGTAGCTAATTCAGCGCTAAATTCTTCTTGCAACTTTTGCAGAGTCGCTAAATCTTCTTTGCCTACTCCAGCCGATGCGGTTGCAACCAATTCGTTGACTCGATCCAAGCAAGCATTCAATCCCGCTGCAAACTCATATCGCGTCAGCGCCCGGTTACCTCTAAAAGTCCCATCTGGGTATCCTGCAATACATCCATAGCGTTCTACTAAAGATTGCAACGCTTGGAAAGCCCAGTCTGTAGGTTGCACGTCTGATAATTGGGAGACTGAAGTTACCTGCGCCATTGTGTTATTATTATTCACGCTGGAAGCAGCAGGTACTGAGGTAAATTGTTTTGGGCTAGGTGTTTGCTCTAGCGCAACTGAATTAGCTGTTGTTGGCTGCACCGCACTTATCAACAGCATGGCTGCGATCGCAGCTGGACTAACCAAAAGCGAATTCCACAAACTTTTAGTCATTTTTTCCTCGTTTCCTCACACCACGTTCAAGCTAGACTTTGCTATTGAGCAATGTCTAGAAAAAGTTAATTATCTCTCAAAATTGACTAAATGAGATATTTTCTTAAATAGTTTGATAGAAAAAACAGTTTTGGCAATAGTAAAGTATTAATAAATCTTGATATAATACGCAGTTCTTAACCGTAACACTACCGTAACTTAGTTGACTTTGAAAACAAGCCTGATAAGATTTTGGGCAATTTTCATTCTGAAGCAAAATTTTGTAACTTTATCAATTTGGTTGACAATACGAGACTACCTTTGACTGTCCACAAGTCACCTTATTTCGATTTAGCTTCAATCAACCTGACTCGCCACTCTGTCAGGATTTATCAATCACAAAGGAGTCTTGCCCAATGTCCCTGCTCAAAAAAGTACTGTTTCCTGCTATAATGCTAGCTTCGCTGCTACTAGCTTTAGCAATAGGAATCGTTCCTACCGCATCAAGCAAAGCGATCTCTGCTGAAGCAGGGCTATCTATCAGCAGCCGCGATCGCATCTATACCGCTGACCAAACTTCTAATACAGTTTCTGTAATTAACCCAGTTACTAATACTTTATTGGGGCGAATTGCTTTAGGGAATCCCCGTCCTAATGTTCTTAGTCCTTTGTACCGAGGGGAATTAAACGTTCATGGTTTGGGTTACTCGCCAGATCATCGCACGCTTGCTGTAATTTCGACTGGTTCTAACTCAGTTACGCTCATCGATACAGGCACAAATGCAATTAAAGGCAAGATTTATATTGGCAGATCTCCCCATGAAGGCTTTTTCACTCCTAATGGTAAAGAATTGTGGGTAGCTGTGCGAGGTCAAGACTACATTTCTGTAATCGATCCCCTCGCCCTGAAAGAGGTACGTCAAGTTAAAATAGCCACAGGGCCGGGTATGATTATGTTCAGCCCCGATGGTAGCAAAGCTTATATCTGCTCTAGCTTTACTCCCCAACTCGACGTAGTAGATACGCGCTCCTATCAGGTAATTAAGCAAATTCCTGTTGTCAGTCCGTTTTCACCCAACATTGCCATTACCTCTGATGGTAGCGAGGTTTGGTTTACCCACAAAGATGTCGGGAAAGTGAGCGTACTCGATACTCAAAGCTTGACAATTAAGACAGTTCTAGAAACTGGTCCCGTCACTAATCATGTTAACTTTGTAGATAACAGTAATGGTAAGTTTGCTTATGTTACTGTGGGGGGGCTGAATCATGTCAAGGTGTATCGCCGCGATGCTACCCCCAAACTAGTGACAACAATTCCAGTAGGTGAACTACCACATGGTATATGGCCTTCAGGTGACGGTACGCGGATGTATGTAGGGCTGGAAAATGGCGATGCGGTTGATGTAATTGATACTTTGACACAGCAGCAAATTGAGCGCCTACCTGTGGGCTACGCACCCCAAGCCATCGTCTATGTGCCGAACGCAGTACCTACGGGAGAGGGTTTAGATAATCTTCAATCCCCTAACTCTAAGCTGCTGGCGCTGAACGCAGCATTGAAAGCGCCCAACAAAGGTAATGCTGTTGGTAGTATTACGCTTCGATCGCTTGGAGAAATAGATGGATTAGATGTGATGGTACGAGGGTTAACGCCGAATCAAGAATATGGTTTGTATTTGATTGACTCTAACTCACCTGAAATAATTACTGCTTTACGCACCGATGCCAAAGGCGCTGGTACGGGAACAGCTACAGGAACGCTACGGGAACGATTAGAGCCTGCAACTCGTACTGGAGACAATAGTAAGCTGCAACTGGCGATCGCACCTAGAAAGTCTCAAAATCCCCTGGCTGAAGCAGTGCTGGTTTTAGCCAGTCCTTGCTGTTGATACTGGGATGTTGATGCGATCGCGAATAAGTCGTAAGTCGTAGGAGCGGGTTTATGCAACTGGCCTTGTAAGCAAACAGACTATTCTGTCAAATCTGCCCCTACGTAAGCCATAAGTACTTACACTATATTTTGACACCCTGACTGCAAAGTGAGGGTTTTTTAGCTATTAATCAACAAAATTCTGCTTACTACTGTCCTAGGGGCTTAATTGAATTGCCTGTTCTTCCATAGATATTTTAAGCGAGAGCGCCCCTACGCCCAGATTTTGATAGTGATTTTCATTCTAATAGCGTGTAAAATAATATTCATTATCATTGAGGCGCTATCACTCGCCATTTAGTCATTCAAATATTTAGAAGGAGAAAAACTGTGAGCCGCCCTCAGCGCCAACATCGAGTGTGTTGGCAAGATGGTTTAACCCTGATGTCAATGCTACTGTTGACAGTTATCGCCGGATGCAACCCATCTAATTCATCTCCATCGTCTTCTCAATCCGCAGATGCGGCATCAAAGCAATTGAAAGTGGTGTCTACGTTTCTGCCAATGTATTGGTTTAGCAAAGCAGTTGCTGGAGAAACAGCGCAGGTTGAAATTTTGGTGCCACCGGGAACAGAAGTACATGAGTATCAGGCGACACCTGCGAACGTACAAGCGATCGCAACAGCTGATGTATTGGTCAAAAATGGCTTAGGGTTGGAGGAATTTCTCGAAAATACGGTCAAAAATGCAGAAAACTCTCGGCTGAATCAAGTTGAAGCCAGCAAAGGAATTCAAGCTTTAGAAGCAATTTCACCAGTAGTAAATACAGCCGCATCTGAAAGTCACGAACACAACACTGGTAATCCCCACGTCTGGCTCGATCCAGTTCTAGCAAAACAGCAGGTAGCAAATATTCGTGATGGAATAATTGCAGCCGACCCGAAAAACAAAGCAACTTACCAGGCAAATGCAGCGGCTTATATCCAACAGTTAGAGGCGCTAGACAAAGAGTTTAAACAGCAGCTGCAAAAATATCCTAACTGTACCTTCGTTACTTTTCATGATGCTTATCCCTACCTAGCTAAACGCTATCAAATCAAACAAGTTGCAGTCGTGAAGATTCCAGAAGAACAATTGTCACCCCAGGACGTGCAAAGAGCTATGGCGGCGGTGAAGCAGTATAAAGTCAAGGCACTGTTTGGAGAACCAGGAGTGGATAATAAGTTGCTTAAAAGTCTCTCTCAAGATTTGAATTTGACTCTACGTCCCCTAGATTCCTTGGAAGCAGGATCTACAAATCCCCAGCATTATTTCACAGCAATGAAAGCAAATCTGCAAACTTTGTCAGCAGCTTGTCGGTAGTAATGATGTATCCTGAAGTATTTAATAGCCAATTCCCCATTCTCAAGGTAGAAGGCTTAACAGTTTATCAAGACAAATATTTAGCTGTCCGGGATGTTTCATTTGAATTATTGCCAGGGACAGATACAGCAGTGGTTGGGCCAAATGGAGCAGGAAAAAGCACCTTGGTGCAAGCGCTGCTGGGCATAATACCGCGCAAAACCGGGAAAGTTGAATTTTTTGGTCGTCCGATAGAACGCTTGGGGCATCTATGTCATCACATAGGCTATATGCCACAAAATTTTATCTTTGATCGCACCTTTCCCATCTCTGTCAGCGAGTTGGTAGGGTTGGGATGGGTCAGTTCGTCTCCTTTTAATTATCTCTCGTTGTGGTGGAGGGGAAAAAGGAGGCATGGGGACAAGGAGACAAGGGGACAAGGGGAGAAACAAACAGCGATCACTCAAGCGTTGCAGCGAGTTGATGCTTACCATCTCAAACATCAAGCGATCGGTAGTCTCAGTGGCGGCGAATTAAAGCGGGTATTGCTAGCTTACTGTTTAGTCATGCCACGAAAGCTTTTGGTATTAGATGAAGCGTTTGCAGGCGTAGATATGCAAGGTGCGGCTGATTTTTATGCTTTGCTAAATGAACTCAAACGCGAGGAAAATTGGACGGTGTTGCAGGTTTCCCATGATATTGATATGGTAAGCCGCCATTGCGATCGCGTTCTTTGCCTTAACCAAACAGTTGTTTGCACTGGCACACCAGATACTGCTCTTTCGCCGCACAACCTCTTAGCTACCTACGGCCCCAGCTTCAGTCGTTACCAACATCACCACTAAATTATGAATGATGGATGATGAATTATGAAAGGTAATAACTTCAACTTTCAGCATTCATCATTCATCATTCAGCATTCATCTAGGTGTTCGGTAACTGATTGATAAAGATTCAAGACATGACTATCTTGGAGGTGATAGAAAACATTGCGTCCCTGCTTGCGGTAGCTGACGAGTCGCATTACTCGTAATGTCCGCAATTGATGAGAAACGGCTGATTCACTCATTTCAAGTGCAGCCGCCAAGTCGCAAACACATAATTCTTTTTGGGCTAACACAGAAAGAATACGCAAACGGTTTGCATCTCCCAAAAGGCTGAAAAACTCAGCCATTCGCTGAGCTTTGTCCGTCTTGAGGATAAAATTTTGCAGGTGAGAGACTCCATCCACATTGACTGGATGAGGTGGATTGCACTTAAGACGCTCTGCCTCTGAAAGCGAATTAGGTATAGCTTGATTAGCAGCAGAGTAAACTGACATTCGCGCGATAGGTTTTTGAATGTTTGCTGTTGTTTAATCTTCAGATACCCCAAGTATAGCGTGGGCTAATATTACGACTTACTTCAAGATGAATTTGTTAAATTACTATATTTGCAGCCCGTTAGCCTTTGCTCCCTTCGATAACCTGGTGAATTTGTTGCAATTTCCTTTCATGCAGCGAGCGATCGCAGGTGCTGTGTTGATGGGATTGCTTGGCGGCTTACTCGGCACGTTTGTCACGTTGCGACAATTATCTTTTTTCAGTCATGCTGTAGGCCACGCAGCTTTAGTAGGTGTTGCTTTAGGCGTACTGCTACAGCTAAACCCAACTTGGATGCTGCTACCTTTTACTTTAGTCTTTGGCTTGGTCGTCCTCTACCTGATTGACCAAACTAATTTATCAAGTGACAGCGTTTTGAGTGTTGTCTTGTCTGGAGCATTGGCGCTTGGTGTGCTTTTGACTAGCTTAATCCAAGGGTATCGGGGTAATCTAATGGGCGTACTGTTCGGAGATATTCTGGCGATCGATGCAACAGATTTGATTTTGACTCTGGTTGTGCTTGCAGGTAGCAGCATTTTTTTACTTTCAACTTTACGACAGCAAATTTTGTTAACACTCAATCCGGCTGTAGCACAAGTGCAAGGAATTCCAGTTCAACTGTATCGCTACGTTTTTGTTGTTCTACTTTCCCTTGCTGTTGCCGTAGCGATCAAAGCTGTAGGAGTTTTGTTAGTGAATGCCTTTTTGGTTATTCCTGCTTCTACAGCTAAATTGCTGAGCCATCAATTCAGCCGCTTTTTAACCACATC
>DATNQH010000069.1:0-2583 GCA_036704105.1 Leptolyngbyaceae cyanobacterium
CTTTTGGGATACCAATTCTCCCAGTGCTGCCAAAATTAAGGGTGTAGCTGTCCGTAAAGTGTCACTTAAGATGGATGTCAGAATTCCTATATTCATCGAGTGAGTGTTGAGTCAGTTTAGCTATATCCCTCTTCTGTCACTTTCCGGAGCAACTAAATAGTAAATAAACTAAACTATCCAGAAGCATAAGAGGGTTTAAATTGATTCATTGCACTAATCAAATGATTGAATCCCAGGAATAAATCGGAATTAGGAAAGATATTTAGCCAGGGATAAATTACCCAAAATAATAAGAGCGGTTGGAGAAGGAGACGCAAATTATTTAAAGTATTTTTCCATCCGCATTCATGCTTCCATAGTTTATGATTAGAAAAATCAACATCACTATTTTCTTCCAGCTTTGTTGTAATCTGATTAGCTTTATTTAAAGCTAAGAAAGCTTGAGAATTTAAACTAATCATAGTGTAAACACAAAAAATAATTTCCCCCCACTTTTCAATATCCTTAAAATTAGTAAAGCGATAATCTGTCCAACCTAATTCCTGTTTACACTGGCGAAACCCATATTCTCCCCATGTTCTTAATCCATATAAATCGCCTAAAGTCTTCTTGAGGTTTACTTGAAGATTCGTCATAATAAACGAAGTAGAATTTTCAGGCATTGTTTCAGGCTCAGTCGTTATTTCCCAGTAAGTTATGGCTCTTTTTTTACCATAAACTATTTCTCGAATATATCTGGTTTCTGATTTTTGATTACTAAACGTTCTTTCAAATTTACACCACTTATTAGCCCTAACGCTCTGATTAGCCGGTAGCCAGACTGCATGATCGCTTCTAATTGCTACAACATAAGCTAATTCATGTTCATTCAGTTTTTTAATAAATTCACTACTTTCACCATACAAACTATCAGCTAGTACCAATTCAATATTAAAGCCTTCATTAATTAACTCTGTAATAATTTCTGACGCTAACTCTATTTTGGTTTTATATTTATCTCCTTCTTTTAGCGTCCCCTTCGGTTTAAACACTTTTACACTTAAGGGAAATGTTATATTACAGTAAACTCCATAAGCATTGACTGAAACCATCCCCTTATCTACTTTTCCTACACTGCCTAAATATTGTCTAGCTACATAATCAGTCTTTTTACCTTTTTTTCTATCTCCGGTTTCATCTATTACTACCGTAATTGCATTTCCATCTAATGCTCTCTTGATTTTATTTAACCTTCGGCTTTTTAATTCATCTACCGACCATTCTGAATTTGCTAGAAAATGATGTAATGATTGTGCAGAATTTATACTTACAACCTTCGCTATTTCTGGTAATTATTTTCTTTTTATCGGTGAAATTATTCCCAAATGTAAATATTTAAAGCACTCATAATTTCTGACTTCTTTAAATAAGCCTTTATACTCTGCACAATATTCATCTATGACTGCCACTGTTGGCGGGGCATCTCTTGCCAAATGCTTTAGGATTTGTAATTCTGCATCCATTGCTCCACTTACCTTGTAGAGTTTTATTTTTTAATTCTTTTACTCATTCTACCCGGAAAGTGACAGAAGAGGGATAATGTGGCACAAATTCGGCAAATTCAGGCGGAAGGGAAAGCAGAGCTGATTGAACAAAGGTTCATCCGGCTCGACGGACAAGTTATAGATACTGAGTTAACAGGAATACCAGGTATTTATCAAGGCAAACCAGCAATCCAGATTGCCATCAGAAATGTTACCGAGCGCAAGCGCACAGAGGAACGGCTGCGATTGCTGGAGTCAGTAGTAGTCAACGCCAACGACGCAGTGCTGATCGCTGAGGCTGAGACTGTTGACGAGCCGAGTCCACGAATTATGTATGCCAACGATGCTTTTACCCAGATGACTGGTTACAGCTTTGAGGAGGTGCAAAGCAAGACACCGCGTCTGTTACAGGGGCCAAAGACCGACCGCGCAGTCCTCAATAAGATTCGCCCGGCGCTCAAGGCGTGGCAGCCCATCCGCGCTGAGGTGATTAACTATCGTAAAGATGGCTCTGAGTTCTGGGTGGAGTTGAACCTTGCACCAGTAGCAAATGAAACAGGCTGGTATACCCACTGGATATCTATCCAACGCAACATTACGGAGCGCAAGCGGGCGGAGGAGATACTGCGACAGAGCGAGCAACGCTTTCGCTTTCTAGCGGAAGCCGTTCCCCAGCAGGTATGGACGGCACAGCCAGATGGCGGGCTTACAGCGGTTCTCAGTTGGGTGAAACATAGCAACAACAATGGGTAAACCAACCGATAATATCTTGAGTAGTGACCGGCGCTAAAGCATCGGTGATTGCTTGGTCTAACTGAGCATAGGTGCGTGCTGCTCTGGGGCAAAGAAACTCTTTTACCTTCGGCGCAACAGTTCTCAATTGGCGAAAAATAGCCGCGAATAGGGGGACAAATAAAGGACTGTTGCGCCGAAGGGTTCAATTGCCCTGCGAATCCGATTAACTTTGTCGGCAGGCAGATTATCCATAATTACACACGCTCCTGTCCAGACTGGAGTTTAGACTAAATGGGGAAAGAGCAAGAAAAAAGGGGGGTCTGAT
>DATNQH010000070.1:0-8447 GCA_036704105.1 Leptolyngbyaceae cyanobacterium
AGGTTAAAAGCCCGCAACTGGTAAAATATCCATCAGTACGCCCCTGACGTGCCGGAATTAAAGCCTTTTGAAGCGGCGTTGGAAGACGAATAGGAGCATCAGCAGTAAGATCCAACAGGCGGCTGATTTCAGGAAATAAGCGCCCCTTTAGGGATAGATACTTCACTATTGTGCCAACTGCCAAAACCCATGACAGTGGGGAAGTTTCTACTTGTTGGGTAGAGATCTCTCCCAACCCATTCCTGGGGCTGAAAACAGGTAATGGTTGGTGCATTTCAACCTGGGTTTGAGCCAATCTAGCTCTAAAATCCAGCCATTAGGGCTGAAACACCTGAGTGTGTTTGGGGTTGAAAATTTACTACTTCAGGCTATATTCAATCCTCGTTACCTACGCGCTCATCAAGCCGAGTCCGATCCAGAATCAGCTTTTTACACATATCTCGGCTCCATCCCTAGAGCGCACAAAGGGCGCGGAAACCCAACGTCAATGGTCAGAAAAGGTGATCGCCTGCGACTGTCACAATATTTTGTCTTACAATGTAAACAAAATTAATTTGAATTGATTTTTACTGGTATTACAAAATTTGCCTACTTCGCCAAATATCAGGATTGAAGTTATTTTTTTCACACAGTATGACAACGTAACTATAAAATAATAAAATGTAATATTTTAAACATATAATGTGAACGTTTTGCAAGAATTAGGTATTAATCATTTTAATAAAAATTACAACCACTCTTGCTATGTTTTTAAGTTAACTTTTTATGAAACTTATTTAAATTTATTATTAGCAATTTTTGATAACTATAGCAATCCTAAATCATTTGTAAAAAATAACTGTTGTTGATATGATAAAGGATTAAAAGTAGTAATAGAATGCATGACAGTACAGATGGAACAATTGTTAGAGTTCATTCGGGCGAACCCAGATCCTAGAGAATTAAAACGGGCACTTGCAGTACAGATGGTGATGCAAAACTATAACTATTTAACAATTGCAAATATCTTAGGAGTGTCTGTAAGTTTTATCAGTAAATGGAAATATATATTTGTAGAACAGGGAGTCACCGGGCTTAGGCTAAGATACCTTGGGTCAAAAAGCTATCTTAATTTGGCACAAAGACAAATAGTATTAAACTGGCTTAAACAGAAAAATAACTGGCATTTACCAGAATTAAAAGAGTATATAGAAGATAGGTTCGGTGTAGTATTTGGCTCTAATCAAAGCTATTATAACCTATTTAAAGAAGCTAATATCAGTTGGAAGAAAACACAAAAAAAGAATCCTCGACTAGACGCAGAACTAGTAGCTAAAAAAAACTAGAAATAACTGCGTGGCTGCAAGCACACCAACGTGAGATAGTATCTGGGGAACTCGTAGTTCTTTTTGAAGACGAATGTCATCTGTTGTGGGGAGATATTTGTGGTTATATTTGGGGGAACACCAAAGAACGGATTGAAGTTCCAGTTATCAATGAACGACAACGGCAGACATATTTCGGCGCTCTAAATTATTACACACAAGAATTTTTACCTCGCCGGGTAAAAAGGGCGATTCTAGCAACACGATTGCTTTCATACAATACTTAATTTCCCAGTATCCGAAAAGTCGTATTGCTTTGATTTGGGATGGTGCTAGTTATCACCGTTCTGCTGAATTTAAAGCTTATTTAGATACGATTAATCAAGGTTTAAATGAATCCGAATATCAAGTTACTTGTATTCGATTTGCGCCTAATGATCCAACGCAAAACCCTGTAAAGGACATCTGGCTGCACGCTAAAAACTTTATTCGAGAGTTTTACCACTTATGCAAAACATTTTCTCATCTCAAGAAATTATTTGAACTCGTTACTCATCATCAAGTCTTTGATTTTCCAAAGATATCTATGTATGGTTCATTTTTTCCACAACTCATTTAGGATTGCTATATTTGTGTTTTACAAATTGTAATACAATGCTATAGTTTTAAAATTACGTTGTAGTCATTTGTATTGCATAATCTTGATTAGTTTAAGATAATAATGAGATAAATGGCTACTAAAATTCAATTGAATAAGACATAACGTCATACAATTACATTTATAATGACTTTCATTGCAATTTATGTCTGAAACTACTCCAACGGCAAGCATCACCATTCGCTGCCCTAGTAGCCTAGTAGATAGCATTGACAAACAAGTAGAGCAAACGAGGCAGAATAAGACTAACGTAATTATCGATATGTTATTAAGCTCAATGCCGAGCTTACATATTACCCAAAGGGCTAAGTTACCCGCTCAACCTGGCATCTATTTTGTATATACTCCCGACCACAAACTTCTCTATATCGGTAAAGCAGACAATCTGAGAATGCGATGGAATAGCCATCATAAGTATCAATACTTTATCGAGTCATCTATGCAATGCAGAATCGGTTATTTCACATTTGATACTGTTGATAACCTTAACGAAACTATAGAGGAGTTTAAGTCAGAACCGATTGAAACTACCACTAGCTCTGCTCTAGTTACGGCTGACCAATTTTCACAACTTCAGCTTGAGTTAACAACCCTAAAAAAACAATTCAATGATGCCTTTTCTGCTCTGGCTCAACTCGGCACAGATTCAGTAATTAAGAAGCTTAAAAATTACTTACCTCCTCGCGGCAGTCAGGAATGGAGTCCTTCAGCTGAAGAATTAAGAGAAGGTATCACGCGCGGTGACTTAATTCAAAAGTTTGGCTTTAGTACAACTAAAGATTTTGAAGATGCAGCCGCTTTTCTCGAACTTGAACCAGATGAATACCTGGAAGAATTAAGCGGCTGGCAGAAACGACCTGTGGAATCCGGTAGCAGTAGAATGCGATTTTTTGCGCCTAAATAGGGGTAGTGTTACGATTGCTGCGTTTGGGGACTAGCTAAATTCACTATTCCTGGGGCATGGGTAACTGCCACAACGGACAGGTGTACCAACCATTCTTATCCGGGTCAGAGGCGCGATTGGTATTGCACTCTTGGATTACCTGTCGATTTCGTTCCATAACCAGTCGATTCTGCCCCCCATAATTCCAGGCAATCACAAAGCCCAACACTAGACTCATCGCCACGAGTATTCCAATCACCGTCCGAAGATTTTGATGCTTAAAGATAGCACTCAAGGCTGCTCCAATTCCCCGCCAGCCAGAATCGGCAATACTAGCGTCAATGATTGCCGCGGCCCGGAGTTCTTTCGTCAGCGTGTCGGAAGCAATGCGAGTGCGACCCACTTCTTCTAAGTATGGCTTCAACACCAACGCAAGAGTATTCTTCAGCTGTTCGGGATGCGACGCTAGATTACTATCCGTTTGCGCCAGTTTCGCGCCAAGGGAGGCAATTTCAATTCTGGTCAGAGCCGTTTCCACCACCCAAGGGAAAATTTTATCCGTTGGTGGAATTCCGCTTTCTAGTAGGAGGTGGAAGAGTTTCTGTTTCACTTGGGTTGGCATCTGTGGATGCCGAGCGTGAAGAAAACGCATGATCGGCGAGTCGCTCGGCTCTATCGAGTTGGGCATAGAAGTCTTCTAAATATGTTTGGATTTCTTGCTGTCCCAAAATTCCAAAATCGGGATAGTCTCGCGCCTCCCCCCAAGTCAAGAGCTTTCGCTCTGGGTTACGCCCATCTACTACCTTCTTCAAAACCAAGTCGAACAATCCAAGACTTATCACTGGCACTTCAAAACGTGACAGCAACGCTTGAAAACCAGAAGATTCAAAAAACTCCAGATCCGTTGTATTACGCCCAATATTAGCCACAAAGATAATCGGCATATATTGACCGATTGCGAGGGCTGTTGGTTGAAATAAGTTAAGAGAATCGTTCTCCAAATCACTCACAAACAGATAACGCATCCGAATGCCCAAGCGAGTAGCCGTTTGCGGCACTTTCTTCGTCACCAGCCAGGTGAGCAAACTTTCATTAGTCCCTGCCCGACAATTCGCCACAACAGGACGGAGTAAAGCTGCATCTAGTATAGGATTTGCTGTACTCGCTCTTTCTTTTGCTTCACTAAAAAATGCCTGCTTGTCAAACTTATAGCTGCCGTAATAATTGCTCGTCGTGGCATTACTCTTGTCAGTGTCAATCAGAAAGAAATCCTGTTGCCGATCCAAATGACGCTGACAATCTAACCTGGCTCCCCAAGACTTACCAGTTCCCCCCTTCTCCCCAGACCACAAATTAATCGCATTACTCACAGTTAATATCTCCTCTTGCTAGAAATTAACAGCAGAGTTAGCATTCGTACTGGCAGTAGAATCTGGTTTAGTTGATGATTTAGTCGTTGGCTGTTTTGAAGTTGCCGCTGGTGTTGGCTCTGACGATTGTTTCGTATTCAACTTCTGCCAATACTTACGAAACGTACTGGGTTTGACTTGAATACCGTAAGAAGCTGCTAGCCGACAAATATCCTCAGCGCTATAACCCTGTGACAAAGCGAGAGCAAATTTATGTTGATTTGTCTCTAGCAATTTCTCAAAAGAAGCGGGATTGGGCTTACTGCCCCAATCATCAAGTTCAGCCAAAAACCCATCGGGATTAGGTTGAGCATTTGAGGGCTGGGTTTCATTAACAGGAGAAGACTTTTTAGACTTAGATTCAGTCGGCATGGTGAGATAGCCTATGGTAAAGTATTGCATCCACCTTTAAAGCTATCTAATTATACAAGTAATATATAGAAACATCTCGCTTACAGTTAACAACCTCACCCCAATTGCACCCAGTTAATCCATCATGTTAAGTGATATACCCCGTGAAATACGTCTGCGGGCAATGATATATCCTGGTAAAGACTAACTACTGTTGTGCCTCGCAGAGCAAGCTGTGAACTTTCGGAAAATAACGCTACGCTATTTTCCTCATCGCTGCGCGACCGTTCTAGCTTGCCAGGGGAGTTCCCCTGAACCCCCGTCCCCGGATATGCTGCTCACTCAAACCAAGAAAATGTTGTGAATGACCGCACCCCTCTATCAGAGATATTGCAAGGAGTATTTGAAAACTCTCAACTAGAGCTACCTGGAAAAATAGAGCGCAAAAACAAACTCAGCTTTGTTGTGAGTGATGAAGAATTAGAAATTATTAATACTGCGAGAGGCGGAATCAAGTTGAGCGAGTACATCCGCTCTGTTATCTTCAAGCAACGGCTACCCATTCCTCGTGCAAGTATTCCTGCTATTAACCGTGAAACGTTAGTGCAGTTAAACCGGATTGGTGGATTGCTCAATCAACAAGCAAGGGCTTTAAACACTGCAAAACTCCAAAATAGCTTTCATGGAATATCACTCGAATATCTTCAGCAGTGTCTCGAAAAATTATCCGAATTAGAGCAGCAACTAAAAGAACTAGGTCGTGCGATTGTCTTGTTGAATACTGGAATTAAGAGCGAAGATGATCGGGAAAATTTCTAAAGGTGGTAGTTTTAAAAGTTTAGTCGAGTACCTGGATAAAGACGATGCAATTGTCTTGCGAACAAATATGTATGGTCAAAGCAGTAGAGAATTAACTGCTGAGTTTATGGCTATCCGTGACCTAAACCCAGGTATCAAGCAACCTGTTTTACACGCATCGCTATCTCTGTTACCAGGTGAGGAGCTAAGTGACGAACAGTTTAGAGAAGCCTGTGAAACATGGATTGAGAAGATGGGCTTCGACCTGGCCAAAAATCAATATCTAATTGTGCGGCATCTCGACACCGAGCATTCACACGCACACATTGCTATTAACCGCATAGATATAGTTAGCGGTCACGTTGTAGTCGATAGCTTTGAGCGTTACCGCAGCCAGGAAATTATTCGTCAGTTAGAGCAGAATTATGGTTTAGAACCAGTTGCGAATAGTTGGCAGAAAATTAGGAATAAAGCGCGCGAACTAGAACAGAATTTAGAAATACCAGCTCGTCAAAAATTGGCAAGGGAAATAGAACAAGCAGCTATTGGCAGCCCGACAATGCCGGAATTTTTTCACCGCTTGACATCGCATCAAATTCAAGCATCGGTAGAATTCACTCGCAATGGTAAACCCAAGGGCATCACATACATTGCACCATCCGGGGAGAAAGTAGCTGGCAACGCCTTGGGCAAAGCCTACAGCTTCCCTGGATTGCAGAAATACCTTCAAGTGAGCTATGACCCAGTTAGGGATAATCAAAGACTTATTGAAATTGTTCAGGGCGCACGACAACAACACCAGGAATTACAACAAGCAAGAGAAACTCCACCCCAAAAGCAGGAATTACAAACTCCTCCGACTGTGATGGAAACTGTGTCCGAACTGCCCCAACCAGAGCAGAAACCCCAGTCTGTTTGGTTGCCGCAATATGGTATTCCCGCTGTGCAGGACTTGATTCGAGCTATCCCAGAAACCAATATTGAGCCAATTGCTGAAATCCCTAGAATGGCTCATGGGCAACGAGAACTCGCCGATGCTGCCTATCAACAATGGGCACTCCTAGCTAAAGCGGTATATCGAGTTGAAGAGCTAGGGGACGTTGACGGGCGAATCGCTTTTCTGATGCAGTCACAGCAGCAGACACCCAACGAAATCACCTTTGTGTTAGCTCAAAGCCCCGCAGTGCAGGAATTACTCAAACGCGATCTCTCCTACGTCCAAAGCTACTCCAAATACTGCCAGTCGAAGGCTCTTACTAATCAATCAACCTGGCGACCTGATCTTGAGCAGTACCGCAAGGCTCTGGAGATAGAACGCCAGATCACTGAGCAGCAGCACATTGCTACTGAACGCCAGCAACAGCAGCAGCTTGAACGACAACATAACTTGAAGTTGCTCAAACAGTGGCAGAAGGTTGCGATCTCTTTGGATAAACCCGCCGACTATGTGGAACGCATTGTCGAAGTCACGGCTGATTACCAGCGCGGTCTACCCCTGTCAAAGAATATCGTTGAAGCACGGCAGCAGGACTTAGCTACTTATCAGCAACTCCTCCAGGCGCAACGACGGCAGCAGTCAAGCGGTCGGGGTTTCAGCCAATGATGTGTGCAGACGGAGAGTCGCGTGTGGGGGGGCGAGTCGCCGCCAGCACCTTTATTGCTGGGGCGAGAGCTTGTAGGTGAGAATCAGAGTCCACCAGCCCAGCAATAAAGGGCGCGGCGACCCGCCCCTGCAAGTATTAGTAGAATTAAATCCGCATGGAGGGGGCGAAGTTTGCCCTGACTGTGGTCAAGATTATGTCCGTGAAAATGGTGGGGTGAGGAGAAAGCGATTTGACTAGTTGCGCCCCGACTTATTTCTTAACGACTGGCGCAAAGTGAAGAAAATTGAAGCAATGCAAGAGTTGCGAAATCTCAAGAGCGAGTTTTCTGGTACGAGTCAGTTGATCAAAGGCCGACAGGAGAGGACTTGATTCTTAGCGTACAGTTTTGCTTTTTCGGTACGATGACCCTAATACTGACGTGCCAAGCATTACCCCTACCATGCTTAAGAAGCACTTGCAGGAATCGTCGAATTACTCCAGTAGTAGCGAGTGCTTACACCTGACTCACGTCTAAATCATTTTTCTGATAACTGTGGGTAGCTTGATGACGACAAGAATCTTCTACTTCGTTAGAAGCACTCCTTAAGACAGAAACTTGATGAGATATCTTTACAAAACTTAACGCTGTGTTTACTATGAGTATAGTTACTCAAGTAACTCATTATTTATTTCAACACTGCAATTATTCCTATTATGACAACCACCTTACAAAGACGCGAAAGCGCCAGCGTATGGGAACAGTTTTGCAACTGGGTAACCAGCACCGAAAACCGCCTATATGTAGGCTGGTTCGGAGTATTGATGATCCCAACCTTGCTAGCTGCCACCACCTGCTTCATCATCGCATTCATCGCCGCGCCCCCCGTTGACATCGACGGTATCCGCGAACCAGTAGCTGGCTCATTGATCTACGGTAACAACATCATCTCCGGAGCAGTTGTACCATCATCAAACGCCATCGGCTTGCACTTCTACCCAATTTGGGAAGCAGCTTCTTTAGACGAGTGGTTATACAACGGTGGTCCTTACCAATTGGTAGTATTCCACTTCCTGATTGGCGTATTCTGCTACATGGGACGTGAGTGGGAATTATCCTACCGTCTTGGTATGCGTCCTTGGATTGCAGTTGCATACTCTGCACCAGTAGCTGCTGCTACCGCAGTGTTCCTCATCTACCCACTAGGACAAGGTTCGTTCTCTGATGGAATGCCCTTGGGTATTTCTGGAACATTCAACTTCATGTTGGTATTCCAAGCAGAACACAACATCTTGATGCACCCCTTCCACCAACTAGGTGTTGCTGGTGTATTCGGTGGTTCACTGTTCAGCGCCATGCACGGTTCACTCGTAACCAGCTCATTGGTACGTGAGACAACCGAAACCGAATCACAGAACTACGGTTACAAATTCGGACAAGAAGAAGAAACCTACAACATCGTT